>QIJM01000271.1 GCA_003232445.1 Paraglaciecola arctica | reverse complement strand
TTTTTAGCAAACATTTAATGAGGAGGTTTGGCCGTGAATGTTAACGCCACTCTAATAGGTCAATTAATCGCATTTATGTTCTTTGTTGGGTTCTGCATGAAATATGTATGGCCTCCATTGATTGGAGCGATTGAAGAGCGTCAAAAAGAGATTGCAGATGGTTTAGCAGCGTCAAAGCGAGGTGAAAAAGACCTTGAACTAGCGCAAGCAAAAGCTACCGATCAGCTTAAAGAAGCGAAAGGTCAAGCAGCAGATATTATTGAGCTGGCCAAAAAGCGTGGTTCAGCTATTGTTGACGAAGAAACGCAACGTGGTCATTCCGAGCGTGAAAAAATCATTGCGCAAGGACACTCTGAGATCGAAGCAGAAAGAAACCGCACAAAAGAAGAGCTACGTAAACAAGTGGCGTTTTTGGTTGTAGCCGGTGCTGAAAAAATCTTAGGTCGTGAGATAGATGCTGCGGCACAAAGTGACATAGTTGCAAAACTTGTCGCTGAGCTATAAGGGAGAATGAGCTATGTCTGAATGGACTACTGTCGCTCGCCCTTACGCCAAAGCTGCGTTCGATTACGCGGTCGAGAACAAAACCATTGCACAATGGCAAGAAATGTTAGTTTTTGCTGCTGAAATTTCTAAAAACGAAACAGTTAAGTCTCTATTAACGGGTTCGTTAGCAGTCGATAAACTCGCTGAGATTTTTAATGGCGTGTGTGGTGAACAACTTGACCAACAGGGTCAAAACCTAATGAAGGTTTTGGCTGAAAATAGACGTTTACAAGCGCTTCCAGATATTTCTATCTTGTTTAATCAGCTTAGGGCTGATTTTGATAAAGAGATTGACGTTGATATTACTTCAGCAGTCAAACTTAATAAAAAACAACAAACAGATATCAGCAAGTCTCTTGAAACACGTCTTGCACGTAAAGTTAAGCTAAATTGTAGCGTGGATCCTGAATTAATAGCCGGAGTTCTTATTAAAGCCGGCGACACAGTTATTGACGGTTCACTTCGAAGTAAATTAAACCGTCTATCAGACGCGTTACAAGCATAACGAGGAAAGAGCATGCAACTGAATTCCACTGAAATTGCAGAACTAATCAAACAACGTATTGAGAAGTTCGAAGTAGTAAGTGAAGCTCGTAATGAAGGAACTATTGTTGGTGTAACCGATGGTATTATCCGTATCCATGGTCTTGCAGATGTTATGCAAGGTGAGATGATCGAGCTTCCAGGTAGTCGTTACGCTATCGCATTGAACCTAGAGCGTGACTCTGTTGGTGCGGTAGTTATGGGTCCTTACGCTGACTTACAAGAAGGCGTAAAAGTAAAATCATCTGGTCGTATCCTAGAAGTACCAGTAGGTCGTAATCTACTCGGCCGAGTGGTTAACACTCTAGGTACACCTATCGATGGCAAAGGTGTTATCGATGCAGATGGTTATGAACCTATAGAAAAAATAGCACCGGGCGTTATTGAACGTCAATCGGTCAACCAACCTATTCAGACTGGTTATAAATCAGTTGATGCTATGATCCCAGTGGGTCGTGGACAACGTGAATTGGTTATCGGTGACCGTCAAACCGGTAAAACTGCTTTTGCGATTGATGCCATCATCAATCAAAAAGATTCAGGCGTTAAATGTATTTATGTTGCGATTGGCCAAAAGGCTTCTACTATCGCCAACGTAGTACGTAAATTAGAAGAACACGGCGCTATGGCTCACACCATAGTGGTAGCGGCTTCTGCATCAGAATCAGCAGCATTACAATACTTGGCACCTTACTCTGGTTGTACCATGGGTGAGTACTTCCGTGACCGTGGTGAAGATGCTTTGATCGTATATGATGACTTGTCTAAGCAAGCCGTTGCATATCGTCAAATTTCACTATTGTTACGTCGTCCGCCAGGTCGTGAAGCGTATCCTGGAGATGTTTTCTATCTTCACTCACGTCTTCTAGAACGTGCGGCACGTGTAAATAATAAATATGTTGAACGTTTCACTAAAGGTGAAGTAAAAGGTAAAACAGGCTCTTTAACTGCCTTACCTATTATCGAAACCCAAGCCGGTGACGTATCTGCTTTTGTGCCTACTAACGTAATTTCGATTACAGATGGCCAAATCTTCCTAGAGACTGATTTGTTCAACGCGGGTATTCGTCCTGCGGTTAATGCGGGTATTTCGGTATCTCGTGTTGGTGGTGCTGCGCAAACTAAAATCATCAAGAAGTTAGGTGGCGGTATCCGCTTGGCTCTAGCTCAGTATCGTGAATTGGCGGCGTTCTCGCAGTTCGCATCTGA
>QIJM01000227.1 GCA_003232445.1 Paraglaciecola arctica | reverse complement strand
AAGGCTCTTCCTCAGCAGAGTGATGATAAACTTATTTCTTACGTTCAACTTGTTGAAGCTATGATTTCAAACGGGCTTGGCTTTGTTGGGCGTACCTTGCATATGTATCCGCACCCAGTTGAGCGTCTTATAGGTAAAGGGGGCAAGGCAGAACATATCAACAGCAAAGCAGTTTAGCTGCCGTTTGTCATGAACCAGCTTATTAGTTAAGCGTTAAGATTAAATGGTGGTTGCACAGAATGCCATTAACAATCCAACGTTTGATATTTTTTTTTGCAAAAACAGGGGCTAAATGAGGGCAAACGAATAGTGCAAAAGCAATGTTGAAAAAGTTGATTACTGAAAACCTGATTACAAACCTGCACAAGACATGTTAAAAATATTATAAAGTAGGTAGTCCCTAGTCTTTTTCTCATAAAACATTTGCTAATGGAAAATTTTTAGGACTTTCTAATTCGGGAAACGAAATGATTAATCAGTCTTTATATATCTTAGTCGTTGAAGATCAGCTAAGTATCGCTCAAAACATTGCTACCTTCATGGAAGATAAAGGTCACGTATTAGATTTTGCGACTCAGGGAGATGAAGGATTAAAGCTGGCTTTAACCAACCATTATGATTTAGTCATTCTCGATTTAAATTTACCGGTAATGGATGGGCTTGATATTTGTAAACAACTGCGTCAACAAGCTAGCCATCATATACCAATTATCATGTTAACCGCTAGAGACAGTATCAATGATAAAATTGCTGGTTTTACCATAGGCACAGATGATTATCTAACCAAACCTTTTTCCTTAGAAGAACTCGAAGTTCGTTGCTTCGCTCTATCAAGGCGCCATTTATTACAAACCAATGATATCTTAACATTTGATCAGCTACTTATTGATAGGAAAAGGCAACAGGTAACACGTGCTGGAAAAAACATTGAGTTGCACAGCATGTGTTACCACATTCTTGCTATATTGGCTGAAGCATATCCTCAAGTGGTTAGTCGCTCAAAACTATCGCACAAACTATGGGGTGATGAGCCAACAGAATCTGATTCACTTAGATCTCACATATATCAGTTACGTAAGTTGTTGGATAAACCTTTTGATTATCCAATGATAAAAAACATACATGGTATTGGCTTTGTTTTGGATGTCAAAAATAGTGGATAAAATAAACCAAGGCCAAAAACAAAACTCGATTAAATTTCATAGTTTAAGTCGAAAAATAGTCAGTCAATTTTGTTTCTTTACACTTTTTATTTCTATTGTTTACGGCATGTTTGGCTTCATTTTAATGTACAGCATAGAAGATCAGTTTGTTGAACGGGAAGTCAGAAACGAAGCACAATATTTACAGCAGACTTATGACCAAAACAACAAATGGCCAATTCCTCGAGTAAGCTATATGCAACTATACTTTTCAAAAAACACGCTACCTGAGGATATAAAACAACACTATATTGCAGCGCCAAAAACAAAAGAATTTTTTGGTGATAACGGTCGACATTATCACTTATTAGCGATGCCAAAAACAAAAAACACTTATTTAGTCGCTGAAGTAAGTGAAATGTTGATAGTTCGCCCTATCACAGAAGGTGTATTAATAGTGATGTTTATTTCAGGATTAATATTAGTGTTACTTGCCTTTCTAATGGCATGGACACTCGGCAGGAAAACCGCTAGGCCATTGAAACAACTTACCGATTTAGTTAATGGGGTTGCCCCTGAAAATATCCCAGATAAATTTGCTGAACAATTTCCAAATAATGAAATAGGTATTTTAGCACAAACCTTAGAAAGCGTCATGGCCAGAATTAACCAAAACTTGCTCCGAGAGAAATGCTTTACTCGTGATGTGAGCCATGAACTTAGAACACCTGTCGCCATTATTAAAAATGCAGTAGAGGTTTATCGGAATCAACATTCAGCTGATGAAAACAACCCAGTTATCGATCGTATATCCCAAGCAAGCACACAAATGGAGCAAACAGTTACCACACTTCTGACTCTTGCAAGGGAAGAGCATACCGAGGTAAACAAAGAGAACGTAAGAATACTATCATTAATTGAACAGTCGATTATTGACCAGAATCACCTCATCAATAACAAACCGATAGAAGTGCAAGTAAACGACAACTGTGATGTAGAAGTATATGCACAGTCCGGTATGCTAACGGTATTACTGGACAATTTAATCGGCAATGCATTTCAATACACTAAAGAAGGAAAGGTCACTATTGATATGCGAAATAACACACTGATTATTGCTGATAGTGGTCCAGGCATTGATCCAAGCATTTCAGATAAAATAACTGAACC
>QIJM01000355.1 GCA_003232445.1 Paraglaciecola arctica | reverse complement strand
TGCGAAGATGCTCATCCTGATAAACGAGGCAGGCTGTACCAACGTCACGCAAGAGCTTATCAACAGTATTTCGGGATACGTCAGCCATTCTGGCCGTAGCACGCAGGCTATTGCCTTCCACCAGCATGTGAAGAATTTGAGTGCGCTGTTTGAGTTTTAACTTATTCATACTGAATATTATACATAACCGCTTTTGAATGTCAATTATTTTGTTTTACTTATACGCGATTTTAGTGCTATCTGCTTGACATTTTTACATATAATGGTAGACTTACTTTACACGAATGGTGTCAAATAGGAAGCGAAATGAAAAAAGCGAAACCACTTATTGATGAATTTTTCCTTGAAGAAGACTACGAAGCACTAAGCAAAGGGGTTTGCGCTGGTTTCGCTAGTTGTTATAAGCTTATGAAAAGTAATACAGCATTAGGTAACTTTCAAACGGGAGTCCCGCAATGGTCACACTTGGTAAGGACTTACGTAGAATTTGGTATTGCTAACTCTGGAATCGAAAAAATGGCATATGAATTTCGTCCAAATGCGGCAAGAAACTGTTGGCATGCAAGATTCTACAAAAACGGATTGGCTTGGACATCACACTTTGTAGGTGGTGCGAGTAATAAAAGATCGGTAGCAAGAAAAGCAATTTATAAATCAGAACTTTCAAACAGAACATTATCCTTGTTCCCAGATGACGATAATCAAGCAGACATTAGCCAAAAATTGGGGTATTTTCAGTTATTACATGCAGGTTATTCTAAAATACCTGAGTCAATAACTCTTGTCATACAATCTAGAGATCAACGTACAATTGTTGCAGCATCCCCACTTCCTATAATAAGCTCATCTATTGCTATGGTTGAAGAAGTTGAAGAAATAATGAATATTCAACTTCTAGATATTTACGAGAAAGATGAAAATGAAGGTAAATAAACAACGTGGTGTTAGGTCAGACTTTAATTTAGAGCGGCTTAAAACAGCGAGAAAAGCAAAAGGCTGGACTATGACACGGTTAGCCGATGATATTAATCTTACTCGACAAGCAATTTCACAGTATGAAAAAAGCGATACAAAACCTTCTCCAGAAAAACTACGTGAAATTGCATCATCATTAGGACAGCCGGTTCAATATTTTACGTGGGACACTTCTGTAAGAAAACAATCCCCCGCAACTTTTCGCTCTCTTGTTTCTTCTGCTGGTCGAGCAAGAGAGCAGGCTGAATCGTGGATGGAAATGTTTGCTACTATAGTAAAAGTGTTTCAAAAGTCTGTGAACATACCTCTATTATCTCTTCCGTCTATTGATATTCCAGATTTTACTCGTTTGTCCTTTGACGATATTGAAGAAATTGCTATAGCCACTAGAAGACACTTTCGTTTAGGTGATGGGCCTATCAGTAACCTTACATTACTGTTAGAAAATCATGGTATTCTGATTGCTTTTAAAAAGTTAAATAAAAATCTATCAGGATTATCTCAGTGGTATGATGATCGCCCTTTTGTTCTCATAGAGCCTGCAAAGAGCGCATCACGCACACGCTATAGTTTATCTCATGAGCTGGGGCACATCATACTCCATCAACAAATTACTTCTGATGCTGAAATTTTTGATAAAGCCACTTTTAAATTAATAGAAGAACAAGCAAATTATTTTGCTGGTGCTTTTATGTTACCTGAATCAACTTTGGCAAGAGAAGTATATGGAACTGATTGGGACTCTATGATTGAATTAAAGTCTAGATGGAAAATGTCGATAGCTGCACTAGCCATGAGATTAAATAATATAAACATTATTAGCGACTACCAGAAGACTAGAATATTTCGTGATTTAGGTTCACATAATGCTAGAACGCATGAACCACTAGACAATGTTATTGAACAAGATTCCCCGCGAATGATAAAAAGAGTAGCAGAATTACTTAATGATGAAGGACTAGTAATGATGAGTGACATTCCAAATATTGCCCCAATTTCAGTTGAACTCTTATCAGAGCTTACACAAATACCTGTTGATGCTATGAAATACAAATCTTTTGGGGAAAATGTAATATCAATTAGAAGATGAAGGTTTATTCCACCTGGCTTTTGCGGCTTTTCTGGCAGCCTCACTTCGTTCTTCTGCCGTCATATTAGCGGCACGAGCCTTGCCGCCTTTTAACCCACCCTTTCTACCAAGTGCCACAGCCGCAGGGTCTTTACCTTCGTCTGGATCTGCTTCTTCGCCAGTAGAAAGATCAACTATACTCTTGGCAAGCTGGTTTATGTCACGTGGTCTTTTTGGATTACTCATGCAATATAGTATAGCATGAGCGGTCAAGCATAAAATTATCTATTCCAATAAGCAAACCAAACTTATTGATTTAAAAAGGGAATAACTTACTCACCACCTAGCAATTATTAAGTAAATTGTAATAAATTTCCTATATCAATGAGTTATTCCTCTATAATTATGATATATAATAATAAATATGTAGTATTTCTTACCCAAAAAATGAGCATCTATTTGGGCATGACATGGGCAATCATTATGGAAAAAGAATTAGTAAAAGACGCTGAGCATTACGAAGGTCAATATGTAACAACTTGTGGAGCCAAATCAACCACTGTTGTATCGTCCTCTGAATCCCCCGTAATAGCTATGAAATCCGCTAAAGAAAAAGGGTGTGCAACTCCCGTGCTTATTTATGTGCCTAAAAAGACTGAGTCTACTTTTATTTTTTAGTGCCTGTTAAAAACTTTCCTTTTAGAGACATCGGAGGGCATGGGAAACCACGTCCTTTTTTGTATGTGAACTACATTAATCCGCATACAGACAAGTCATTCCAGACATGGGCATTAATTGATACTGGAGCTGATGACTGTGTTTTACCAGCAGAATTTGCGGAATTACTTGGGCACAAGCTGGAAATGGGCACTCAAACTAATATTGTTAGTGCAAATGGTGGTAGTGTCGCATATCGACATACTATGAAAATAGAAATACCAGATAGTGATACTAATGATCCATTGTTCTCAACGCAAGAAACAATGATTACATTTATAGAGGGGCTAAAGCAACCGCTTCTTGGTACAGATTCCTTTCTTTGTCATTTCAGGCTCACGATTGATTATCCTATAAAGCAATTTTCTCTCGAGGAAATTGCATATGACAAAATTGATAATCACTGGCCTTTACCGTAATTTTCAAACTGAGCCACTACCAAAAATTCTTTAGATGAGTATATGTAAACACCTACAGTCCGTAGATAAGGAAAACTACATATAACCGCATTGGGTCGAAAGCAGACCCTTTTCCAATTTTACGCCAATCCTCCCTGGAATGTCCGGTTTATAGCGGGAAGCGGCCCTTCAACGAATCAGG
>QIJM01000461.1 GCA_003232445.1 Paraglaciecola arctica | reverse complement strand
CTTATGCTGGTTTTATGTATGCCCATCCGGGTAAAAAACTTAATTTTATGGGTAATGAAATTGGTCAAGCCGCAGAGTGGAATCATGACAGCTCGATTAATTGGCACCTGCTTGAGTATAAAAAACATCAAGGTATCCAAAGCTTGTATCGTGACTTAAACAAGGCATATCGCAAATATCCAGCGCTATACGAATTAGACCACAGTAATGAAGGCTTTGAATGGATTGACCATGGCAATGCCGATCAAAGTATTTTATCTGTACTGCGCAAGTCCACTGATGCAAAACAGAAGATTTATGTGTTGATTAATTTCACTCCTATGGCATACGAAAACTTTAAATTAGGGGTGCAGGATGAAGGCGCTTATCAGCTGATTTTGAACTCAGACGATAAAAAATATTGGGGGAGTGCATACAAAATCAATAAAAAAATGCTGGCAGTTTCAGAGCCATGGAACGACCAGCCTTATTCTGTCAGTGTTAATTTACCTCCTTTGGCAAGTTTATTTATTTTATTTAAGGGCTAAGTCATGTCCAATTTCCAGATTTCAGCTGGGCAACCTCATCCTCTCGGTGCCACGATGAGGCAGGGTGGATGTAATTTTGCTGTGCATTGCCCTAGCGCCGATGGTGTTGAGTTATGTTTGTTTGATAAAGACACCGAAGAACAGCTGGCAGTCATTGTTATGCCCGCGAAAACGGGTAAAGTTTGGCACTGCCAGCTTGATAATGTTCAGGTTGGGCAATTGTATGCGTACAGAGTGATTGGAGAAAACCATGTGCATATGGGGCTGAAATTTGATCATCAGAAGTTACTCATCGACCCTTACGCAAAAGCGTTGAACAGACCCGCCGTTTGGAACGAGAAACAGTATCAAGGTGATAGCCAGTTTATGCTCCCTAAGGGGGTAGTCCAAAATCCTGAGTCCAACCTACAACCAAGCCAAAAACCGCAGACACCACTTGATCAAACTGTTATTTACGAAGCTCACGTTAAAGGCTTAACTCAGTTGCACCCTGATGTGCCTGATCAATACAAAGGTAAGTTTTTGGGAGTGTGCCAACCGGCAATCGTTAGTCATCTAAAATTATTAGGCATTACCGCTATCCAGTTAATGCCAGTGGCGGCTTTTATGCCAGAACCCTATATCACCAATAAAGGGCTGACAAATTATTGGGGTTATAATCCGATCAATTATTTTTGTCCCGATCCTAGATATGTAGTCAACGACGGCGTAGCTGAATTTAAAACTATGCTAAACACACTACATGAAGCAGGCATTGAGGTGATTTTGGACGTAGTGTACAACCACACCGCTGAAGGAGGTATTGACGGCCCGCTATTATCATTTAAAGGGTTTAATAATTCTTCATGTTATTTATTCGACCGTAATGAATATGGCGCTATTGATTACAGCAAATATGTCAATAATTCAGGCTGTGGCAACAGTGTAAATACCGCTTTTCCTTATGTACTCAAAATGGTCATGGATGCACTGCGTTATTGGGTAACAGAAATGGGTGTGGATGGTTTTCGTTTTGACTTGGCGGCTAGTTTAGGTCGTGATCCTTATGAGTTTTCAACCTTATCTGGTTTTTTTCGTACTATTCGTCAAGATCCTGTGTTGAGCAATATAAAGTTAATTGCTGAACCTTGGGACATCGGTCATGGTGGTTATAGGTTAGGGCAGTTTCCGTCAAACTGGTTAGAATGCAATGACAAATACAGAGATACCGTGCGGGCATTTTGGCGCGGCGATAAAGGCCATACCAGCGACTTTGCGACCCGTTTATTAGGCTCACGAGATGTATTTCCTAAAGAGGCCCGTTCCATTCTCACCTCAGTCAACAACGTCAGTTATCACGACGGTTTTACTTTACAAGACTTGGTGAGTTTCGCCGAACGACACAATGAAGCGAATGGCGAACAAAACCAAGATGGTCATGGGCATAATGTGTCGGCTAATTATGGTGTCGAAGGCCCAACCACAGATACAAAAATACTCGCTATGCGCGAACGGCAAAAACGTAACCTATTTGCTACTTTGATGTTGTCCCAAGGGATCCCGCATATGCTGGGTGGTGATGAGCTTAGTCGTACTCAACAAGGCAACAACAACGCCTATTGCCAAGACAATGAAATAAGCTGGCTTGATTGGACATTAAATCAACATAAACAAGACTTCTTAACCTTTTGTCAGCAGGCAATCTCGCAGATCCTCAATCACTTAAATTTAGAAGATGACCACTATTCGTTGGGCCACAATGTCGAAAAAATCAATTGGTACCGACCAGATGGCGAGCGTAAACTAGAAGACGATTGGCAGAATCACAATAATCAAGCTTTTGCTGTGGAACTCTGTGCCCCGTATATTGAAGGTACCTCACACCACGAACATTGGTTGCTGGTATTTAATGCCAGCGACCACGATGTACGTTTTCATTTACCCGATTTAGGTGCAAATACAGCTTGGAAAATCATGTTAGATACTCGATATGCGAGATGGTCTGAGCAACCTAATGTACTCATTCGACAAGTGCATATGCAGGCATTTAGAAGTATTTG
>QIJM01000330.1 GCA_003232445.1 Paraglaciecola arctica | reverse complement strand
AGACTTGCTGCCATGGTTTTCCTATTGTGTTCAAAGAGCCTAACACAATAGAAAAACCACTCTGCAAGCTGGTTATCGCAACGTTAGCACAGCAAAATAACGTAAAACCCCTGAATTAAACAATTTACCAGCATCAACTTAGGAGTTGAAAAATATGAAAAGAAAAGTGATAATAATTTTAGCTGCGCTGATACCGCTATACGGTTGCGCAACAAATAAAAGCCATGATACGCATAACTCAAGTAGTCAGGCTATCTCAGATGAAGTTATATCTAAACAAAGAGCCAATCTTGCATCAAACACCGAAGGTAAGGGATTTGGTCCTCAATCACCACGCGATATAGATACAGTAGCTGGTAATAATTCACGATTATTTAACACAGCTCCAGCATCCACAAAAATGAATCTTTGCAATATTCATTTTCATAAAAATGCTGAACATAAAGGTGGTGAGTTTACTAAGTATGCAGGTAATGGTGACGGACACGGGTTTCAGAGTGGTTATAAATATTCAGGCAAGTTGAATGCTTCAGAACTTAAAGCAGCAGGGCATGATATTTGTCCTAGCAAGCATGGCGCTTTAAGTGTTGGCGATACTATTGAAGTTCACTATGTACATTCGACCGCTAAGGTTAAACCAGGACCAACTTTAGGCTCATGCCTAAGTGAAGCAATAAAAAATCCTCAGTTACGTGTAGAAACACAGATATATGTTTTGGTTAATGATAGTAATGCTCTTGATTTTGGCAGTTTATCCAAGCATGGAACAAAGAATGGATTGCATCAAGCAATAAATATCCCAAGTAACACGGGGACACCTATTCAGTACGCTGGATCAACTACAGGTCCTAGTTACAATGAAGCAGGTTCTCCACTTCAGGTTACTTGGAGTGTGAGACCAAATGTAGCTAAGGTTAATATCCAGAGCGTTGGCACATGGTGTAAAGGTAATGTGTTCAATGAAGATCATGCACATGGTGTAAGAAATCTCGTTACAAACCCTGCACTTATTTCAAAAATCAATAAGTAAATTTAACCAGTAAGCATCCTAATAAGTGCTAACAATTAGCTCCATTGGACGAGCCAAAGCATCATGGGCGTTAGGCCATTAGAAACGGACATATTATGACGGATGCACAAATTGAATTTTCAGTTTTCTATTCTTGGCAAAGTGACTTGCCAGACAATACCAATAGGCAAGCAATACGTTCAGCATTACGAGCAGCCAGTTCAATAGTTGAAGAAGAAAATTCAGGCATAAGACTTATTCTTGACGAAGCAACTCGTGGGGAATCAGGTAGCCCAAATATACCAGCCACAATACTAGATAAAATAAGATCATCTGATGCATTTGTATGTGACATAACAACTATAAATACATCCGCACCTGAAGATCTCCGCAGAACACCAAATCCAAATGTCATATTCGAGTTAGGTTATGCAGTAGCTCATCTTGGGTGGGGTAGAATTGTAATGTTATTTAATGAGGATATGGGGGAATTTCCAAAAGATACTCCTTTTGATATTGATAGACACAGAGCATCTCCATATAGTTTGTCGTTAAACGACCCAAAGAACAAATCTAACCGTAATAAACTAAACAGTCTCGTAACAGAATCAATTCAAGCAATCGTAAAAAATCAGCCTCAAAGACCTTTCGAGTTGCTCCAAAAAACGCCAAATGAAGTGAAGCGCCTAAGAGATTTAGAGAATATTAGATGGGCAATGAACACCATTCATGTACCTACAGTGGATGATATGGTTCTCAACCTTCCTCATCACCTAAATTCAAAAGCATTACACTTCTGGGAGTCATTTAACGGTGTTGTAACTAGCTCTTTATTCCATATCTATGATGAAGAACTACGGGAAGTAATACTTTCGGTACATAAGTCTTGGCATGGATGCGTATCCCATGGCGAGCAGTATCACATGGCTTCTAATCCAAACCTATACGTGTTTGCAAATCCAGGAAATGCTCCATTTGATAATGAACAAGAAAGAGAATGGAGTGAAATTCAATCAGCAAGTACTTTACTTAGAGAATTGCTTGATACGCTTCTAAAAATTATTCGTGAACGTTATTTAGAGATTGATATTGATGAAACGAATAAAAATGCATGGGTCGAATATGTGGAATTTCAAAAGGAAATGGATGAAAAACTTGAGCGATAAAAGGCCATACAAAGTGACTATGGCGTCAATAGTTAATTTTTCAGCCCGTTTTAGGACCCCAGGCAGTGCCGTTTTTGACCATAGAGTTTAGAATAACGATCATTTTTCTTAGGCATGCAATGATGGCGACTTTCTTTGGTTTTCCGGC
>QIJM01000238.1 GCA_003232445.1 Paraglaciecola arctica | reverse complement strand
AAATACGATTCAGTTTGGTCGTCAGTTAGCAGTGTTTACTGATGCTTTGTACCGAAAGGATGAAAAACTCGCCGCAGCCATGATGCTAGATGTGATTGCCGAACCTTACCGCAAGTCACTGTTGCCAAAGTTTGATGAATCACGGGCTTTTGCAGAACAACATGGTGCACTGGCTTTTGGTATTTCAGGCTCTGGACCTACAGTGTTTGCAGTGTGCGATAATATAGAAAATGCCAAAATAATTAATCAATGGCTAGCTGATAACTATATTCAAAATGACACAGGTTTTAGTCATATTTGCCAGCTAGACACGAGTGGCGCTTCCGTAAGTCATTCTTGAAAACGATAGCTTTTAGGAACGAGTAAAATAGGGTCAACACCCTGCAATTGGTACAACATTTAAGTATTAAAAAGGTAGTAAAGTGGAACTTGTAAATTTAAAAGACACCTCTGAGCAAGTGACGTTCGCAGAAGCAGTAAAAAAAGGTTTAGGCAAAAACCAAGGACTGTTTTTCCCTAAAGAATTACCCAAGTTTGATGATATTGAATCAATATTGGCTATGCCTTTTGTAGAGCGCAGCGTAGAAATTTTAGCCACCTTAATTGGTGATGAGTTACCTCGTGAAATGGTTGCAGATATTGTTGAGCGAGCTTTTGTGTTTGCCGCGCCTTTGGCTAAGGTGACAGACAATGTGTATGCCTTAGAGCTTTTCCATGGACCTACATTAGCGTTCAAAGACTTTGGCGGTCGTTTTATGGCCCAGTGTTTAGTTGAAATCTCCGATGGTCAGCCGATGACTATTTTAACTGCTACATCGGGTGATACCGGTGCTGCTGTTGCTCATGCGTTTCATGGCATCGAAAATATCAATGTGGTGATTTTGTATCCAAAAGGCAAAATCAGTCTGCTACAAGAGAAGTTATTCACCACGCTGGGTGGCAATATCTATACTGTGGCGATTGAAGACGATTTTGACGCCTGCCAGCAATTGGTAAAAAGTGCCTTTGATGACCCTGATGTACGAGACGGATTACACTTAAACTCTGCAAATTCTATTAATATCAGTCGTTTAGCAGCGCAGGTGTGTTATTACTTTGAAGCAGTGTCACAGCTTACGCCAGCCGAACGCGAAGACTTAGTGATTTCAGTACCCTGTGGTAACTTTGGTAATTTGACTGCGGGTCTAATTGCCAAAGTCATGGGCTTACCAGTTAAACATTTTGTTGCCGCTACTAACCTAAACGATACTGTGCCGCGTTATTTAAATACTGGCGAGTGGGCACCCAAAGATACGGTTGCGACTTTGTCTAATGCGATGGACGTGAGTCAACCAAACAATTGGCCGCGTATTGAAGCCATGATTGAGCAAGGTCTTGTAGATAAATCTGTTATCTCGGGCGCAACAGTAGACGAAGAGTACACCCAAGTGGCAATGCGTCAATTAGCCCAATTAGGCTACGTAAGTGAACCCCACGCGGCTATTGCTTACAAAGCACTGGTCAGAAAAATGGAAGAAGGTCAGACCGGTATTTTCTTAGGTACTGCTCATCCCGCTAAATTCCGTGAAACAGTGGAGAACGTCTTAGGCCAACCCATCAGTTTGCCGCAACCTCTGGCAGACTGTGCCGGTAAAGAGGGATTGTCAGTTGAATTACCCTGTGATTATCAGGCGTTAAAAGCGCACTTGTTTAGTTTGTTTAGCTAAAGATAGATGATGACCACTTGGGCAGATATTTTAGGTCAAGAAAAACAGCAGCCTTACTTTGAACAAATGATGCAATTTGTTGAAAATGAGAGGGCTGCGGGCAAAACTATTTATCCACCCAAACAAGATGTATTTAATGCCTTTACGTTAACTGAGCTGGATAAGGTAAAAGTGGTGATACTTGGACAAGATCCTTACCACGGGCCTAATCAAGCTCACGGTTTATGTTTTTCGGTATTGCCCAACGTTAAACCGCCCCCTTCATTGGTTAACATATATAAAGAATTAGCCTCTGACATTTCCGGCTTTACTATCCCGCAACATGGTTTTTTACAAAGCTGGGCAGAGCAGGGCGTGTTGCTGCTCAATACCGTTCTCACAGTCGAACAAGCGCAAGCTCACTCACATGCAAAAATAGGTTGGGAACGATTTACGGATGCTGTTATTCAACAACTAAGTGACCATTGTAATGGACTCGTGTTTTTGCTTTGGGGCAGTCACGCGCAGAAAAAAGGCTGGGTAATAGATAAACAAAAACATCATGTGCTTAGTGCCCCTCATCCTTCGCCATTATCAGCGTACAGAGGTTTTTTTGGCTGTAAACATTTCTCTCAAACCAAT
>QIJM01000438.1 GCA_003232445.1 Paraglaciecola arctica | reverse complement strand
AATAGGTCAACTATTCTTTCATTCAAGCGCCTTGATTAGGTGCCTTTAAATCTCGCTGAGTGGCTAATTGTTAGGATGGATTGGTATAACTTATCATGTGGTTTTTGCTGTTTAATATCAGCTTTAGCTTATTACCAAGTCATTGCTTTATAGGAAAGTGTTATGTCTGATGAAATTTTGTTTGCCGAAGATACTGATGAAAAAATTGAGTGGCATGGCAAATGGAAAGTATTAATCGTTGATGATGAGCCTGAAGTGCATGCAGTGACCAAGTTAGCTCTTGGAGATTTTGTATTTCAAGATAGAGACCTTGAGTTTATCAGTGCATTTAATGGCGAAGAGGCCAGACAAATGTTTCGTGAGCATGACGATATAGCAGTAGTGCTGCTCGATGTGGTCATGGAAACAGATGATGCAGGTTTAAAGGTAGCAGAATTCATTAGAAACGAGATGGATAACCATTTCACTCGCATTATTTTACGCACAGGCCAACCAGGCCAAGCACCAGAGCGTGATGTGATCATTAATTACGATATCAATGATTACAAATCTAAAACTGAGTTGACCGCACAAAAACTCTTCTCAGTGGTTATTGCCGCACTTCGCTCTTATCGCGATATCATTGTTATTGAAGAAAATAGACAAGGTTTGGAAAAAACCATATCTGCATCTGCTGACCTTTTCCGTATTCATTCTTTAGAAAGTTTTATTGAAGGTATTGTCCAGCAATTAGCTTCCTTATTGGGAGGGACCAAAGATACCGCTTATTTAACGTCGGCCGTTGCAGGCCCTAAACCTATAGAGCAATATAACGCCTCCGAGCTTTATGTGTTTACGGGTAGAGGCGAGTACCAAAATAAAAAAGGTTACCGACTTGAGGACGTGATCAGTGGGCGAGAGTTAATTTCATGTCAGCAAGCTTATGCAAATAAAACTATGGTCTGCGAAGACGAATATTTGGTGGTTTATTGTAATAGCAAAACTAAAAAAGGTTCGCTGCTTTATATGTCTGGCTTACCTCGAAAGCTGACAAAAATTGACAGGAATCTAATCGAAATATTTTCTCATAATGTACAAATTGCATTCGATAACGTGTTGTTAAATAAAGATATTGAAGATACACAGCGGGAAATTGTTGAGCGTTTAGTTGATGCTATGGAAGCAAGCTTTGGTAGTAAAAATCATACTCAGCGAATGATAAAAATTTGTGAAATTTTGGGACGTGCAGCAAACCTATCTGAACAAGATTTAAAAACCTTATGCTTAGCTGTTCCTTTACACGATATTGGTAAAATTAGGATTTCAGATAATATTATGCTGAAGCTCGGCAGCCTTGATAAAGAAGAAATGCAAGAAGTACGTAATCACACGGAGATAGGTTACAACTTGTTGAAAGGTTCTAATCGCCCTTTTATTAAAATGGCGGCACTGATTGCCCGAGACCATCACGAATACTGGAACGGTAAAGGTTATCCAAGAGGTAAGTCTGGCGAAGGTATTCATATATTTTGCCGGATCACCAGCCTTGCTGATGCCTTTGATGCAATGCGAACCAAACGCAGCTACAAAGAAGCATGGCCGCTTGAAAAAGTGATGGAGGTGATAGTTGCCGAGAAAGGCCAACAGTTTGAGCCTAAGATGGTTGAACTTTTACAAGAAAATCTCGATGAGATAGAAAATATTATGCAAAGCTTTCCTAACGAAAGTTAACTTGTTACCCCCTAGCCCTAAGGTTTATTAAACATGTACGAAATTGTTAAACACATTCATCTAACGACAATTATATTGAGTGTGGTGTTATTTTTACTGCGTTTTGCGCTTAATACTATGCAATCAACCATTTTACAGAAAAAGTGGTTAAAAATTGTTCCGCATATTGTGGATACCTTATTACTGGTAAGCGCAGCTACATTATGCGTAATACTTAAGCAATATCCCTTTATTGACGCATGGGTCACTGAAAAATTATTAGCCTTAGTCATGTATATATTTATGGTTACCTTAGCGTTAAAGCTTGGGCGTACCAGTTTCATGCGAGGCATTGGTTTAGTGGGCGCGTTAAGTTGGATTGCTTACGCTGGGATGGTAGCAGTGAGCAAACAACCCATACTGTTTTAGATTAACCTCAGCTTCGTATAAATTACGAATTAACAGTGACTTAGATTTTTTTATGACATTAGCTGCTATTTGCAGTAAAGGTTACCCCACTTAAACCGATAAAAAGGGGTGAGTAGATTTAGTGGGGTAAAGTCATTGAAAGAGTTAAAACAGGCTATCTCTAAGGGAGATTATCTGATGGCCAGTTTGCAGTTAGCTAGCGTGTTTCAGCCTGGCAGTTGTCAAC
>QIJM01000305.1 GCA_003232445.1 Paraglaciecola arctica | reverse complement strand
GTATATTGATTTTTCTATGCTCAGAGTGTCAGGTATCCCAAAAGATGCAAAAGTGGTGGTGTATTGCTCGATAGGTGTGCGCAGCGAAAAAATAGCTGAAAAACTCCTGGCCTCTGGGTTTTCCAATGTGAGGAATTTATATGGCGGTATATTTGCTTGGGCAAATGAACATAAAACACTAATAGAACAAAACCAGAAACCTACTCTAGCAGTGCATGGGTATGATAAAAACTGGGCAAAGTTACTTGATAATCCTATACCTAGGTTAAAGAAAAATAGTTAAAATCAGCCTTACACAAGCATATCTATAATGTTTCGTGAATGATTTTCCGAAGTTTATTGAACCCAATTCTACATTGCTACGACCTTTAAGTTATGAAAAGAAATAATACTGATGATATTGCATCCAAGATTGTCGTTTTTCCGCTATCACCACGCCCAATAAGACAAATTAAATTTTTATCCCTTTCAAATTTGAGCGATAAGCTCTCTATTCCACGATAGTTTTTAATATCTAACTGAATAATCTTGGCCATATATTTTTCGCCTCATTCCTTTTCTCTTTACATCAACAACCTTAGCTCTAAAGTGGCGTAGTACACTCACGCCCAGTGGATAAATGGATGGCGCGCCCTCTACAAGAGGCGCACTGCATAAGTTAATAAACTTACTTACCCTTCAATTCGACATATTCCTGATAATCATTGCCTTCTTGTGTCACAAGAGTAAACAGCTTTGGATGAAGGAATAGCCTTTCCCTGCCGACTTGCCTTTCTTCAAGAACACCGATACTTACTAGCTTCTTCAAATACTCAGAAGCTGTTTGACGCTTGGCAATACCGCTATCAACGACATTCTTTATACGGCAATAAGGTTGCTCAAAGACCACATCAACCAGTTCCCGACTGTAGATTTTAGGGAGCTGTTGACGTACATATTCAGCCGTATGGTCAGAAAGGCAACGGATGGCATTGATCTTTTGCGTTGTCCATTGCGCCGTACTCCTGACAGCATCCAACATATAGAGCAACCATTCTTCCCACCTGTTTTCTCGCGTTACATCAAGTAAATTATCATAATAGGCATTCTTATTTTTAATGATATAGCGACTGAGATACAGGATAGGTAACGATAAAAGCCCCTCCTGTACCAGATATAAGATATTCAATACGCGGCCTGTTCTTCCGTTACCATCAGTAAACGGGTGGATCGCTTCAAACTGGTAATGCATAACCGCCATACGTATCAAAGGGTCAACTTCTGGTGTTTGGTGTATCCATTTCTCCCAGTTACTCAGAAGGTTTCTTAACCTATCCTCACCCTCTGGCGGGGTGTAAATAATTTCGCCTGTTTTATCATTGGCAAGTTTAGTGCCTGGAACACGGCGAACACGCATGTCGATGCCCTTGATCCTTGTACAGATTGACTCTGCCATATTGGTAGTAACGGGCTTTCTGTCTAACATCTGCCACCCTTCATAAAGTGCTTTACGGTATCGTAAGGCTTCTTTCGTTGCGGCATCAGGTTGTGTAGCACTTTGGTAAAACTGGAACAGCTTATCCGTTGTCGTGACAATATTTTCAATTTCAGAACTATCCTTGGCTTCAAGCAATGGCAGAGTGTTGATTAGCATCGTTTGATTAGGAATTAGCTCTGCGGCTTGTTTTAGCTCCGCCAATGCTGCGCGAGCTTCAATACAAAGTTTCAATACGACCTTTGTTTCCAGCTCTTCCACGGGGGGCAGTAAAGGAATATCATTAAAAGGCTTTTCTGGCGCCCAAGGCATATGTTTATAAATCCTCATTATTTCGACATATACTCAAGATATGTCGATGCCATGAACATGTCAACACAATATGTCGATATAATTCTATTTCTTCGACATATGTGGCTAACGTGTCGATACGGTCACCATATGAAACGGATTCGCATGGGCAATATTAGGGTGGTACACTTGGGTTCTACCTTGAATGTCAGGTAGGATTTTATATTTAATATTATCAGTACGTTACGGGCGTTCCGTAAGATTTAAAATGCAGTGGTTCAAGTGCTATTATCAGCACCGGTATATTTGCTTGGGCAAATGAACATAAAACACTAATAGAACAAAACCAGACACCTACTTTAGCCGTGCATGGGTATGATCAAAACTGGGCAAAGTTGCTTGATAATCCTATACCCAGGTTAAAGAAAAATAGTTAAAATCAGCCTTACACAAGCATATCTATAATGCTTCGTGAATGATTTTCCGAAGTTTATTGAACCCAATTCTACATTGCTACGACCTTTAAGTTATGAAAAGAAATAGTGAACACATTTTAACCGAATGGTTAGTGGTGAATTGC
>QIJM01000564.1 GCA_003232445.1 Paraglaciecola arctica | reverse complement strand
CATTGATAATTCCGCACCTTCCATTGCTTCGCGACAAGCCCCTACTCTAACCATTGAAGGATTAGTACTGTTTGGTGGGTTGGATATAAAAATAAAACGTACGATTAAAGAAAAGTTCATTGCCTTCGCCAATCAGATGAAAACTATGTTTAACGACAGGGCTTAAAAGAAGCTGAGAGTTTCAAGCTGCGATCTGTGAGCAAAAGTTTTAAACCGTTAGACTTTGTTTCGAATGTTCACTTTTGGTCACAACATGCCGCTACAGCAGATAAAAAAACAGCTGATTTTTGGATAGCTTTATTCACTCTGGATCAGTAAATAAACTGTCGACGTATTCCCAAGTATCCTTTGCTTCAAACTCGTGGCTCGCCGCTCGAAGCTTCTACCCTTACTCCTGCGCTCTCAACCTGACTTTCTTCAACCACAGGTTCATCACTAGCTAACAATAACGCGACCCAACGTGTATCTGGACTGGATTCTACTGGATTCTAAGGCTATTTTGACGATCATAGTTAAAGGTACAGATAACAACATACCTACTGTGCCTAACAACCAGCCCCAGAAAATTAAAGATAAAAACACTACCAAAGTAGACAAGCCTAAACCACGTCCCATATAGCGGGGTTCAATCACGTTGCCCATTACCATATTTGACACCACAAAGCCTAAAGCGGTGAAACCGGCTGTGGCAGGGCCTAGTTGTACAAAGGCCAACAACACCGCAGGTACGGCGGCGATAATAGAGCCTATGTTGGGAATATAGTTAAATAAGAATGCTAAAACGGCCCATAGTAAAAAGTGGTCAACACCAAGCACGTACAACCATATACCAATGATAAGTCCGGTACCTAAACTCACTAGGGTTTTAATCGCTAAGTAGTTTTTAACTGACAGCAAAAATTTATCAATTTGTTGCATTTTCATACTGGGATCATCAAGAGCAATGTGAATTTTCTTGGGTACTGATTCCGCCTCAAACAACATAAACACTACGATTAACAATATCAGTAAAAAATTTGTCAACACGCCGCCTAAGCTTGATAACAAGTTAGTTGCCATATTCATGGCAGCACCGGGATCCAGATAAGAGATTAACGCTTCCTTATTGACATTAATATTGACCTTATCTAACTGACCAAGAACCCAAGCAAACTCACCTACTAATTGCGCTCTATATTTGGGCATGTTTTGGCTAAATTCATTCATCGATTGGCCAACTAATGCAGCCAAAATCAATCCAAATACCACTATAATCAGTATGACAAACACAACCGCTATGGCTCTGGGCAATTTATATTTATTTGCCCAGGTAATGATAGGACTGCAAGCCATTGCAATAAACACAGACAATAAAAATGGCACCACTATGGCACTAGCGGCTTTAACCCCAGCTAATATGACGACTATTGATGCCATAATCAGTAATATCTTGACGGATCTTTGAGATTTGATTTGCATATGAAGTTTCTGAACGAATACCTTGTGAGCAAACTAGCAGATCTGTATGGTATTTTATAGGGCATAATAAAATAAATGACCTCAGTCTCGGTTACATATGATAGACCAACAAACTCTAGGATCAGAATGAAACTAAACCCAGCCACCATTAGGATTAAAAATTTACGTTTACGTACTTATATTGGCATTAATGACGACGAAATTGTCAATATGCAAGATGTCGTCATCAACGTGAAAATGCATTACCGCGCAGATCAGGCAACAGATTCAGATAAAATGGACGATGCCCTCAATTACAAAACCATCACCAAAAGAATTATTAAACTGGTTGAAAACAATCGATTTTCTTTACTCGAAAAACTCACCGCTGATGTACTTGCCATTGCGGCAGAACACCCTTGGGTTAACTACGCTGAAACAGAAGTGGATAAACCCCACGCTTTACGTTTTGCAGATTCTGTTTCTTTATGTTTGTCATGTAGCAAAAATGGGTAATACAAAGATTATTCTGAGGGCGTTATGAAAATACTTATCACTGGTGGTTCAGGCTTAATTGGTTCAAACCTTATCCCTATTCTGCGTCCTTGTGACATAACGGTATACACCCGAAATGTGGCCATGGCTGAACAAATACTTAGACATAAAATTCATTTTTTATCCACACTTGAACATCTTACCAACCTAGACGACTACGATGTGGTGATTAACCTAGCTGGTGAACCCATTGCTGCCAAAAAATGGACTGATAAGCAAAAACATAAAATTGAACAAAGTCGTTGGTCAATCACTGAAAAAATAGTGGCACTTATCAACGCTGGCGAAACCCCACCTAAGCTACTAATAAGTGGTTCAGCGATAGGCTTTTATGGCCGTCAGCAAGACCAAATTATTGATGAAAATTTCTCATCTCCTCACGATGAATTCAGCCATCAACTTTGCGATCGTTGGGAATTTTTAGCCAAACAAGCTCAATCTGATAAAACCCGTGTGTGTATTTTACGCACCGGCGTGGTCATCACTAAAAGAGGCGGCGCATTACAAAAAATGCTGTTGCCATTTAAACTAGGTTTAGGCGGACCAATGGGTGACGGCAGCCAATATATGTCATGGATACACCTTGAAGACATGCTGCAAGGTATCGCCCATTTAATTGCCAATGAAAGCTGTGAAGGCGTTTATAATTTCACTGCACCGAATCCAATTACCAATGAAGAATTTAGTCGTGAACTTGCCTCATCCCTATCTCGCCCTTGTCTATTTAAAGTACCTGAATTTGTGCTAAGAATGATGATGGGAGAAATGGCTGATTTAGTTTTATATGGTCAAAGAGTCGTGCCTAAGCGCTTACAAGAAAGTGGCTATAAGTTTATCTA
>QIJM01000646.1 GCA_003232445.1 Paraglaciecola arctica | reverse complement strand
AATACGAAAATCGGATAACGCAGGTGTACCGCGAAGCACTAACATAAAGTCATCACCTTGTAGCGGAGTTCACATATTGCTTAGAATGTGCGAATCGATGAATGAGGAATTTTAAGGCGCGGATTATAGGGCAATTTAACTGAATTTATAAGCATCAGTTTGGCTAAAAACCTAGTTTTATTTGCTTTAATTCATAACTTTACTTGCCTTGTGACACGACCAGATAGTCTACTTTTGTTAGACTATCTGTTAAATAAAGCACTGGATGAAATCCAATAATTTGTTCACAATAGGATCTCATATAAAATGCTACCTAAACATGAGGGTATAGTTATTCGTTTACAGCGCAGTCTCATTTTGTTTCTAGTACTGATAATTGGTGGCTGTAATGACATCAAACAATCTTCCAGCTTGAGAGATGTATTAGATGCGGGAGTATTAAAAGTCGGTACCACCTATGGGCTAACCACCTATTACAATGGTGCAACGGGACCCGTCGGCTTTGAATATGAATTGGCTGAAGGTTTTGCAGGTTACCTTGGAGTTAAACTTGAAGTTTTCCCTTACTACAATTTAGACGACTTATTTCCTCAATTAACAGACGCTCATCTAGATATGATTGCAGCAGGCATAAGCGTTAGCCCTGAACGATATCAAAGATTCAAATTTGGCCCCGGGTATCAGCGTGTCAGTGAAAAACTGGTATTCAAGCAAGGTAAAGTATGGCCAAGAACGATTAAAGATTTAAAAGGTAAATTGGTTATTGCTGCAGGCAGCAGCCACCATGAATCACTTCTTCGATTGCAGCGGGAGAATGAGCAACTGAGTTGGCAAGAAACTGACGACAGTGATATGGAAGAGCTGCTAGAGATGGTGTTGAATGAAGAACTGGACTACACAATAGCCGACTCGAATATATTGGCCTTAATGCGCCGCCGTTACCCTGAACTCTCTATTGGTTTTTCCATCAGTCCTGAACAAGATGTTGCCTGGGCAGTCAATAAAGATAGAGATGACTCGTTGTTGGCAGCGCTAATTGAATATTTTGGCATTATCCAGAACAACGGTACTTTAGCCGCTTTAGAAGACAAATATTTTGGCCATGTACGGCTCTTTAATTATGTTGATACAAGGGAATTTATAAAATCTTCAATAGAAGTTTTGCCTAAATTCAAACCCTGGTTTGTACAGTATTCGGGTGATCAAGATTGGCGTTTATTGGCCGCCATGAGTTATCAAGAAAGCCACTGGCATCCTCAAGCTAAATCTTTCACAGGTGTGCGCGGAATGATGATGCTAACACTGGCAACAGCTAAAGAATTAGGCATAGTGTCACGGCTGGATCCAGAGCAAAGTATTAAAGGCGGAGCAAAATACCTAACTAAACTTCTTAAACGTATACCAGACAGGATTACCCACCCCGACCGCTTATGGTTTGCACTAGCGTCATATAATGTAGGATTAGGGCATTTAGAAGATGCCAGAGTATTAACCGAGCGCCAAGGCGCCAACCCTGATATGTGGGTAGATGTAAAAATACGATTACTCCAACTTAGACAAAAAAAATATTATAAAACAACTCGTTACGGCTACGCCCGTGGTAATGAAGCCGTCGCATATGTAGATAACATCAGGCGTTATTACGACACACTCGTTTGGTTAGACGAACAACAACCACAAATTTTAGAGCCAGAAATTGCGCCGGATGAAACCTCTGCACAAGGCATTACAGAAGTGGCTGATTAGGCCACTACTCGCTATCTGCATATCCTGTGTGAGCATTGCGAATTTCATAAAAGGTAGTTTGAGCGTATTCATCAGCGTCACTACTGTTGTTTAGATTATATACACCGACTTTAAAGTAGTGATATTGATCATCTTCATCAAACAAACTATTAGACATATCTAAATCTGCCACAATGTCATCTTTTCCATCTCGAATAATAGTCACAGTCAATAAATTAGCCGTCACATTAATCCGATAGCTAAACTTCTCGTCCAAAGCAATACCATCACTAAGGTTCGAAGCACTATTACGCTAAGTTAGATCTAAAAAACTCAACTGTCATAAATTATTCACAAAGTTAACTTATGTTGATTGAAACTTTATAGGGTTTATCGCGTCTACTGATGAATAAAAAGGAGTTCAGAATGAAAAAACGTACCACAACCATCAATAAAAATCGCTTAGGTAGCAACACCCGAAGACGTCAATTGCTAAAACGTGTTCATCAAAAAGTGACATCGCGTCGCCAGAATTTCCAAATAATAATAGAGGCGGCTGAAGAATTGGCACAGACCTGCTAAACCCGCTTATTAGTTTTTGTTCTTCAATAATTTTTTTTGTTCCCTG
>QIJM01000281.1 GCA_003232445.1 Paraglaciecola arctica | reverse complement strand
ACCAAGTTTCGTTTTACGAAACATTCAGTGGTTCGATTATCGAACTCGTTGCTGTGGTCTTAACTTCGTGCCAGTATTAAACGAAATCCATAACAATATTCACTGGTTTATGCCCTCTACTAAAACTAAATGCTACTCCTAAAAGCAACGGCTGGTTAGCTTTAGGCAGCCCAAGCTGACAAAGCCAATGCGTGTGCCTTTGGTTTTCTGTACAGGTGAGTCTTCTAATATTTTGACTGGCGTTTCTAAAGTAGTGGTTTTATTTGGGGTGAAGGTTTCAACTGTCATGGTGATATCTTAAACAAACGTAATTGCTGGTATTATACGTTAATTGTTTTCTATCACCTTAAAATTCCGCCCTTTTAAATCCTTACTCAGTTATCATTTACCATAAATGCACCTGTGGAATAAATTATGAACTTAGACAAGTCGCAAAAACGCATAAGCAAGCGGGTTAAACGTGGTTTTCATGGTTATCCGATGATCAGCATTCAGTACTTCGGTCCTAGCGAAGCGTTAGCGACACGAGTAGAAGTGGGTTTTATAGAACAAGAAAATACCGAGCCTATGCTGGAAGCTTTTAACAGCGAAACGGATATTCGTCAGGATGAGACAGTGCAAACCACCATCATTAAAATAGATGCTAAAACGGTGACCTTGGAAGAAGGGGTAAGTCTTCTTTCCCCTTAAATAAATAACTGTGGTGAAACATGAAAGCGCTCTGCCAGTTTGGGTATACAGGCCGCCTTTCATTTAACATCGTTACTAAGCTTTTACCGCAGATGTATAAGCATTAACAACAGTGCCATTTTTATCCATTAGGTAATAAAAAGCCGGCAAATGCCGGCTTTAATTTTGATGTTTACTGTTTAGTAAAAATCATATGAGATACTTGCGCCAAATGTTCTTGGTTGATTCGGGTAGGCACTGAAGCTTCCATCTTGAATTGGCGGTGGGAATGCTGACATGAAGTACTCATCATTATTGAGATTACGTACATAAAGTTGCAAATTGACACCATTTTCAAAGGTTAAACCCGCACTGGCATTTAATGTACTGACTTCACGCGTCAAAGACGGTGGTACATTGGCGACAAGTCTTACTTCACTTTCGTAAATGTAATCGGTGCGTACGTAACCATACATACCATTGTCCAATTCGAAACTGTAAACGATACCAGCAGTCAAGCTGGTTTCGTGTATTCCGTTTGGCTTCGTACCAGTTAAGTCAACTGGCCCGTCAAGACCAGATGCGCCTTCAAACGAGTCATATAGTGGATCAAGCAATGTACCTGCAAAGGTGAATGACAAATTGTCAGTGACTTTATACATAGAATCAAATTCGATGCCCTGAGTTGACTGTTCACCTGCATTTGCCAAAACAAAACCAGTTCCTACAAAGATACTAGACTGGAACTCTTCAATGGTCTGGTCGAATAATGTGATATTAAACGCCCACTTCTTAAAGCGCGCTTTCATGCCCAGTTCATACACTGTGGCTTTTTCTGGATTAGCACGACGTGTTCCGAAGTTTTGATTTTTTTGTATCAAGCCAGCAGTTTCTAGAGCTGAAATGTCTCTAGGAAAAGGGGCTGTATCACGTGATAAATTCCAAGATGTCGCTTTGAACCCCGTTGCCCCGGTGGCGAAGAAGTTAATATTACTATTTAACTCATACGCTATACGTACTGACCAAGTAGTTTTGCTATCAGAGCTTTTACCGTCTTCCACTGCGTTAGGAAACGCAATTCTCTGAGGCAAGAACTGCAAGCCTTGTAAGGTGCCAATAGCAGGTGCAAGAGTTGGAATTAAAGGAAGTGGAACCCCAAAAAGCGTTAAATCGTTTTCCAAATCGATTGCTGAAAAGGCTTCGAGATTATTTGAAGCAAGACTTACATCTTTATCATCGTTGGTATAACTCAAGCCAAGGGTAGTTGTTAGTGCATCACTAATATGATAATCCAAGTTCACAAAAAATGAATAGGCTTGATTTTGTTGGGTAAATTCACTGTTAACTGTAGGGCCGGACGCAAAAAACGTACCTGGATCAGCACCGTAAACGCCTTCAACACCAGCTAAAAGACCTTCAGCACCACCAAAAGTAAGTAAGGTATCAAAGTAGTTACGAATATCGTCACCGTAAAATAAGGTATCACCGGTATCTAAATCTTCATCAAAGAAAAATACGCCGACCATCCAATCCAACGTTTTTGTACCCGTAGAAGTTAAACGAAACTCCTGAGTAAAAGTGTCAATTTCAGTATGGCCTTCTTCGGTTAGAATATCCAAAGAAGTGAAATCAACATCACTTAAATAACTAGATTCATTATTACGAAAAGCCGTAATTGAAGTAAAAGCAAAATCATCAAAATCAACATCAACTTGTAGCGAGATACCGCTATCTTCGACGTTGTTAATAGGGTCAATGCTTAACGCTGATTCATAGGAGAACGGGTCATCCTGACTAAGTGCTCGACCACCTAAAAGGGCTATAATTCCGTCTCTAGGTCCATTTATAGGTCGTGCGGTAGTACAACACGCTTCTTCAATTTCACTGTAATCGGCAATAAAACGGAATGTCACATCTTCGTTTGGCTCATAAAGTAATTGTCCACGCAAATTCCAACGATCGCGATCATTAAGTTCACCAAGTCCGACTAAACTTTCAGTATAACCATCACGAGTGTTAAGACCACCAGAAACACTGTAGGCCAAATCATCTGTAATACCGTTGGTGTAGTAGCCTTTCAACAAACGTTGATTATAGTTGCCGATACCCGCTTCTACTCTTCCTTCACTGTCATAACCTGGCTCTTCAGTACGTACACTAATTACACCAGCAGAGGCATTTTTACCAAACAGGGTACTTTGTGGGCCACTCAGGACTTCTATTTGCTGCAGTCTTGGCAAATCACCTATTTGCGCCGCTGCACGAGAACGATATACCCCATCGATAAAGATACCTACAGATGGCTCGATACCTGTATTGTTGG
>QIJM01000515.1 GCA_003232445.1 Paraglaciecola arctica | reverse complement strand
TACAAGAGTAAATAGCAAACGGTAAATCCTGATATGAGGATAATTTGGATTCAGCGATCTCTATCAGGTTTTTCATAATATGCAACTTCAAACAAATTTTTAAAGGAGGCGAAATAAATAAAAAATAGACATCGCTTTTCAGGTCATTGAATGTGAGCATGCAGCCACGGTGAGAAGAACCCTCGAAAGCGTTAAGAGACAAATTAACCATTTGAGTCTCGTCCCTAGATAGAGGACCGCTTCGCGACGTACACAAGTAAGGTCGGTAACCAATCCACGCATATCAGCACGATCAACCGTCGTTTTACTGGCTTCGTGTTCACATCCAATGATCTGAAAAGAGCGAAACCAAAATATTTGTGGTTTCGCTGGCTATTGCCTGTTGACAGGGGGGAATCATATCAACGCCTTGCTCAGCGGTGGCGCTTTTTGCTGTCCGCTGTAGCATTTTGTTATATTTTGCTTGATATAGCACCCCGCCTGCCGATATAATGGCTGCGCGTGAGTAAATCCTAGGCTATCCGCGACGCACATTGTGTATCGTAAGCGTTTTCTAAAGGCGTCGGATCTAGGAGTCACGCTTTTTTTTGCCTGAAATTCAATGAGTTACAATGATAATATACTTAGACGAAAGCGGGGATCTTGGTTGGAAATTTGATGCCCCCTATCGTCGTGGTGGCTCTAGCCGACATATTACCATTGCCAGCCTAGTAGTTTCTCCTTCCAAGAAACACCTTCCTAAACGCCTAATCAAGAAACTGTATACTAAATTCAAATGGCCTACAGGCGTTGAGAAAAAATGGGCCGAAATGTCTTTAGTTGAACGCATTTGGTTCGCCGAAAAAGCTAACGAATTGAGGACTAAGTATCACAGCGATATTAGATACATTTCAATCACTGTGAAAAAAGAAAACGTTCAGAGCCATATACGGGCTGATGCCAATAAGCTCTATAACTACATGATTGGTTTATCTTTGCTTCGCGAGATGAGCCAACATGACACCGTTACATTCGTACCAGACCCAAGAAGCATCAAGGTCGAAAGCGGAAACAGCCTGCACGACTATTTGCAGACCCAGCTATGGTTTGAAAAAGATGCCACAACCACTTTAATTACCGAGCAAACGTCCAATTTTCTGATATGCTATCAGGAATTGTGCAGGGGCATTTTGAAGACGGTAATTCACAGCCTTGGGCCAAGCTGAGAAATAACGTCAGCTACAAGACACTCTTCTTCTAAAAACATAACGTCGCGCTTCAGCGGCGCTGAGCGATAGCGAAGCGTCCGACTGTAAGCGCTTGTTATGCCTCATGGTCAAGCAACTGCTCCAGACTACTAATTTCCTGCGGAAGTACGTGAAGGAAATCAATAAGGTTTTCTAGCAAAGTTAACATTTGAAGTGCCATTTCTTCATCTGGTTCTTTTTCATTATCAAAGTGCGCCCCTAGATTACCTCCTTGCCTTAGTACATTTGCAAAATTGCCAATTGGTTCTGATAGATTAACAGTGTCTGCTACCTGAGAAATAGCCCTAGCTAGGTTATGAACACGTTCTCCCTCAGGTAGTAACCCTTGGAATAAACCCTCAAGTGTTCTACGACAACAAACTGCTGTTGCCACATAATTTCCTGAGTTATACGCATCAATTGTGGATATATACGAACGATAAAGTGGCTCTGGAATAATTGATGATATCTCCTTGGGTGAATGAGGCTCACCAGTATTAGGATGTATATAGACTTCCGCTGAATCTGGGCCATGAGCACCTAACGACCATATTGATACATGATGAGAACAGCTGGGACAATTACACGATGCAGATACACATGCTCTTTTAGGGTCATGGGTATGATTTGTAGTATTGAATGTAACTTTTTCAGAACAATGTGGGCACCATGCAGAGAATGACGCAGGTATAGAGATGCCAGCTACTTTAGTCCATTTTCTTACTTGATTTTTTGTAATTTGTCTCATGAAATTCTCTTTAGGGCATAACGTCGCCCATAACCGGCAATTTACCGCGTGATTTTGTTTGCGTAAAATTGAGCGTAGCGAATACGCAAACAAAACCACGCGGTAAATTGTCCGAGTTGATGGGCCTTGTTAGGCGCTAACGTTACAGCCACACAACTCAATAAAATGATTATTTACAAATCCTAAAGCACCAAATATTGTGAGTGCAACACCCCAAGCAGCTGCGCCGAATAGCGTAGCAAGCCCTACCAATATAAGCCCTCCTTGAGCTGCCTTTTGTTTTAAAAAACAATCTAGATTGCGCATTAATTCCCCAACTGAAGTTCCTAGCTTTGAACATAAATTAAATTCATCTTCGGAACATATCCAGTTTTTCATATCGACACCGGCTTTCTGTGACTTTCCGATTATACGCTCGATTATTTTTCTCACAGAATCACCTGTAAGAGCTTCGACTTGCGCTTGCATTCCATCTCCAATATCAATTGCTATAATCTCAACATCAGATTCATCCATAAATTCTCGTATTGATGGTTCTGCTACTGCGTCAATGAGCGCTTGATTAATATTATTTTCATAATCTGTAATTGAGGGCATAAATTATCTCCAATTTACCAATGAACAAGGATTATTTCTTGAGCCTAACGCCGCAAATCACTGGCAGGCAAAAGTGGCGCTTGGTTTGTGTAAAATGGAGCAAAGCGGAATACACAAAACAAACGACGCTTTTGACTGTCCGCGTGTATTTGCCTTGTTATGTTTTACCATGACATTGGCTCTCCGATATCTTTTTTCAATAATTCCATATCATGATTCCAAGACCTTATTAAGTCATTCCGACACGCTCTCGCTACATTGAATTGATATCCTCCCATGTTTAAATAGTGGCATTCATTGATCTTTTCTTTATTTTCACAGCTAATTACCAGATCAATAAATCCTCGAAACTCCCTTAAAGCTTCGTCGGTGAGAAATAATGCTGCCCTGCTAAAATAAAGAATTGATAAATTGTCTACTTGCTCAGCTCTTTTTGTGTTGTTCTCGATACGCGCTACCTGTGCTACAAGAGTGGTAACATCCTGGCAGGTTTTAATTTGCTGCTCTAAAAATGGCTTCTTGAACTCTCTTGCGGTATTTTCGTGATATTCATACATTCCCCAAATAAAGGCTGCGACCGAACCAAATAGTGCCAGCCATTTTAGTATAAAATCCGACTTTTCGTACTTTGCTTCATTCATGATATTCAAATTAAAACATAACGTTGTGAATCAGCGGTTGCCAAAAGGGGCGCATTTTTGCGTAAGCAAAATAAGTGACGCTTTTGGCAATCCGCTGGATATAACCTTGTTATATTGTGCTTTACATTGGTACATCTCTTCCCTCACCAAAACCTAATAGCCAAAACTCAGATTCTGAAATATCATATTTCTTAAGTGCTTCTTTCAAATCTTTCTCATGAGCATCTACTTCCTCGTCATTATGACCGCCAAATACACCAAAATGCATT
>QIJM01000549.1 GCA_003232445.1 Paraglaciecola arctica | reverse complement strand
TTTTTTAATGTTGGTGACTTATTGGCCATATCAAGAAAAAAGAGATGTTAATGTTTCGTCAAAAGTGAGCGAAGGTGACTGTTGTAGTCTTTTGGAAAATACTGCTGTATTTGATCTAACTTATCTAAGCACTTTAGAATGTATGGTTCCTAAAGGTCTTGGCACCTGCAAGGCTATCAATAAATAGTAGGAAGAATAAACTATAAAGTTTGCAGACTTTGTTTGATGTCTGCTTCTTTGTTTAACGTGAATGGCTGGTTGCATGTCACTTTATGCACTTGGATATCTTTACCATCATTAAACTGCATGAAAGCTTTTAGTGATGGTTTAAACACGGTAATAAATTCATCCACCTTGGCTGTTTCAAGATGCAAATTTTGGATATGTAATATATGCGTTTTACGGTCTATTTTGGCATCCATTCGCCCCACAAATTCCGTTCTCCACAAAAGTGGTAGGCTGAAATAGCCATACTGTCTTTTTGCTGGGGGCACGTAACATTCGATTTGGTAATCGAAACCAAATATCTCAGAAAGTCGTTTACGCTGGATCACTGCATTATCAAAAGGTGACAAGATGTTTACTTGATTGCGATTAACGGATTGTTTAAGTAAATCAGTAATATTGGGTAGCGCATAATAGATTTGTTCACCGGCAGTTACTTGCTGCAACTCGCTGTTTTCAAGCATTTCCTGACAAGTTCGGCTGATATAACTTTTTAAGCCCCTGCGCAAATAACTGATTTGTTGGGCACTAGCAAAACCATTAGCCCGTATGTAACACCTAATCAAATGACGTTCAAATTCGTTGGCACTAGGTGCGGTGGTGTTTATACCTGCTGGTAATACACGTTCAGTTAAGTCGTAGACTTTCTGAAACCCGCGTCGCTCAACTACCATCAACTCACCTTCGATAAAGAGTTGCTCTAGGGCAACTTTATCTGGCTTCCAATCCCACCAACCTGTGCCCTTTTTTGTGCGGTTTTGTTCAAAGTCTTTTGCTCGTAATGGGCCATCTTGTTGAATTCTTTGTAAAACCCGTTTTTCAGCAATAGGGTTTTTATCGCGCCAATGTTTTTCACCTGCTGCTATAGCCTGTTTTTTGGGTAGTGAAAAACGGTAATCTTGCATAGGCAAATAAGCGGCGGCATGAGACCAATATTCAAATATCTGCTTCTGCGCCACAAGTTGAGCAATAAAATCAGCTTGGTAATTCTTTACCCGACTCCACAAACAATGATGATGCGCTCGTTGAATAACAGAAATAGAGTCAATTTGAATGTAACCTAAATGTTTAACGGCGGCATGTGCGCCTTCAACACCTTGCCCAAAGGCATTGCTTTTATGTAGCCCTTGACTGATCAAGGCAAGTTTACAGGCTTGTTTTTGGGTTAACTTAAGCAGCGGCAACATAACGATAACCGTTGCTGTTTATAGTGAAATTTGAAAGATGAAATTTACTGCTCATATTAGAGTCATACTCGGCTCAGACAACCTTTAGCCCTTGTATTACCAAGGTAAAACTTCACCATTTGAATGCCAGAAGGTGCCAGTATTACCAATATTCAACTCTTCAATACGCTGCATTAAACGCTCAACCGCAACAGCAGCAGAAATATCGCCGTTATTATTGACCATCTCGGTTTGCACGTAGCCTGGATGCAACAAGGCAACAGAAACTTCTCGATCTTTTAGATCATGAGCTAACGACACACCAGCGATATTCAACGCGGCTTTAGACATACGATAGCCATAACGACCACCAGAAGTATTATCTGTTACTGAGCCCATACGGCTGGTGATCAAGGCTACTTTTGCACCTTTAACCAGTTGTTGTCTCAGCATTTGAGTGACCATCAGCGGCCCCATAGCATTGACTCTAAATTGATATTCAATGGTTGCGACTGACATATGCTCTAAGCTTTCGTTAGCTAACACGCCAGCGTTATTGATCAGTAAATCAATTTTCAAATCGCTCAATGTAGGCAGAATTTTTTCTAAACATTCAGGGCTACCTACATCGACTTTGTCGATCACTTTAGCGCTTGTTTGACTAAGTTCATCGCTAGTATTGCGGCACAGGGCAATTACTTTGTCACCTTTAGCTAAATACTGCTTTACAAACTCCAAACCCATGCCGCGATTGGCTCCGGTAATAACAACAATTGCCATAAAAACTCCTTATTTTTGACTCGCTAGTAGTCTAGCTAAATCTTCTGGTGTGTCGATGCCAATAGGCGGTGTAGTTCTGGCTTCCTGCACATGGATTTTTTCGCCATGCCACAAGACTCGAAGTTGCTCTAACGATTCAATTTGTTCTAAACCTGATGGTGACATATTCACATATTGTTTAATAAAGCCTGCAC
>QIJM01000535.1 GCA_003232445.1 Paraglaciecola arctica | reverse complement strand
ATGATTTACTGGCAGATTTGGACCAAGCGCTGGCTTGATGGCTTGAATTTTTGATGCTTTGATCATTTGAGAACAAAATAAACAAAGTAGAAGACATCGCTTAAAGGTGGATAATTAGTGTCTGCAGTAAAAGAATCTAATCATCAGTTAATCAATTATTTATGGTTGAAAAAAGTGAGTAATATCTTATGAATCTATTTAAATAATTTGTATCTTGTTATGTGTAAACAGCTGTTATTCAGCGATATATTGGACTATGAGGCTAGTAGCTTCGAAAAGAATAAAGATATGCGTAAAAGATTCGAGGAACAGAAATCAATTTTCACCTATGATATCAGTGATGCCGTGATTCCGACTGGCAGTCGAGATGCTACCCCAGCCTTGTTTGCTGCGATAAAAGCGTTATGGTTGAGGACGGAGGACAGGACCCGTGTATTGGATTTGTTAGAGGAATCTCTTCCGATTAAGAGGCCAACGGGACCGAAGGGCTTGGAGCTGTGGCAAATTCTTGTTTTAGGACTATGCAGATTGTGTTTGAACATTAGTTATGATAGGTTGCATTACATGGCTAGCCATGACATATTACTTCGACACCTATTGGGCATTCGAGATTTGGAAAGTAAGGGATCCATCAAGTGGCATTATCAACGAATTTACGATAATGTGACCTTATTGAAAGATGATGTATTAGTACAAATAAATGCGGTTGTGGTAAAGATGGGTCATGATGTTTTTAAAAAAGAGGGAGAGGCTGTTTTGGACTTAAAAACAGATAGTTTTCCAGTGCAAACCAATGTGCATTTTCCTACTGATTATAACATGCTATGGGACAGTGTTCGCAAGAGCTTGGATGTTGTATTAAAATTACTGACAAAAGATCCTGATATAAAGGGTTGGCGTAAGTTTAAAGATTGGTATAGGGGCATAAAAAATTTGTCCAGAGCGTTGGGTCAAGCGTGTAGGGGTGGTGGAAAGAATAAAGAACAAAGAGTCCAAAAGGCTACCATAGCGTATTTGGACAAATGTAATAAGCTATATAAAAAGCTGACTCTTGAGTGTGAAAATATGCCAGTTAATGGTCTAATGGATATTATCTTACAAGACAGTTTAAAAGAGTTTATATCACTGATGGCCAAACATATAGATCTGGTAGACCGTCGTTTACTGCAAGGAGAAAAAATACCTCATGAGGAAAAGTTGTTCTCCATATTTGAGCAGTATACCGAATGGATATCAAAAGGAAAATGGAGCCCGGAGCTTGGGAAGAACCTAACCATTACAAGCGACCAATTTGGCTTAATAGTGGACTACCAAATAATGGAATCGGAGGCAGATTCTCAAATTGTCATACCCCTAGCAGATCGTATTTTATCAAATTACGAAGTAGGCAGTTGGAGCTTTGATAAAGGATACTGGCACAAAGACAACAAGGCGTATTTGATGGATAAAATCGACCATCCAATTATGCCAAAGAAAGGCAAACGCAATAAAGAAGAACTAGAATATGAATCAAGTAAATCGTTCAAGAAATTGCGCAATAAACACAGTGCAATAGAGTCCAATATAAATGAATTAGAACATCGAGGTTTGGACAGATGTCCAGACCGCTCATACGCTCATTTCAAACGCTATATAGGTCTAGGGGTGCTGGCTTACAATTTCCATAAAATTGGCAAGGAATTGATGCGATTAGAAAGAGAAAAAATTAAGAAAGAACGTATCAAAAAAGAAAAACTGCGGGAGAAATTGAAGGATAGGTTAGCTAGAGCAGCTTAGCAATAAATTGAAAACAATCCAAAAGCATGGGATAGCTATGTATGGTTCTTAAAGTTTCGGTAAGACACAATACAATTACAGTCGTAGTCACATGGTTTATAACAACATTCATATTACGAAGAGAGTCTAAGGGATTTTAACCGACTGATTTTACTCCCGGAATTCAAAAAACCTGTAATTTCTTAGAGACACTATGTAGCAGCAGCATCCAAAAAATAGTGAAAAGCGCCGCTCAAAAGGCCAATATCACAAAGAGGGTCACACCTCATACACTACGACATTGTTTTGCTACCCACTTGATGGACGGTGGCCTGGACTCCAGGTACATCCAGGAACTGCTTGCAGACATCAGGACTACCTTCAGGGGACCTCTATTAACTTCATGGCTTGATCGTTTCGGCTTGCGCCTCCACTCAATGACTCTTTTGCCGTGCCTGCCGGACAGGCAGGAACTCATACTGCGTTGAATTTCAATCACATAGCTGTGGCTATTCTCTGCTTCCCATCCGCAAGCGGTTCGTTCCCTTTGATGTCCACAGGACATCAATTGCTTCGCAATTCGCTCACTCATGCCTTGTCTGAATTCAAAATATT
>QIJM01000686.1 GCA_003232445.1 Paraglaciecola arctica | reverse complement strand
ATCAAGCAGTTAAGGCAGAAATTTCAACTGGCTTTGTCACCTTATTGCCTCCGGGGTGGGCGTCATCATCGGGATAAACTCACAGCAGATTTTGATAAGCATAGAGCTGCAATAGTAACGACGGATGAGAGGCTTGAGATTTACAAGCAGCGGCAACTAGAGTCCTGCGGTCAATGGCCTGAACTGAGTTTGAAATTACCAGTCTGCGGTTTAACGCCACGCTTGATGTTGTCTTGTTTGGTTGATGCTGATCACGGTAGTGCAGCTTGTTACAGTCAAGGTGAACCGATGATGCAATTTAAGCCTGCGGAAACTCGCTGGCAACAACGCTTGTTGGCTTTAGACAGGTATATTACAGGTGTAGTTGATTCGAGTAATGACCCTCATAGTGGCCGTAATCAGATGCGTGGTGAATTTTATAAGCACTGTTTTTCTGGAGAGCTGTTTGACTCTCGCTTGGTTGCCTGTTCTGCTCCGGTTGGTTTGGGGAAAACAACGTCGGTAATGGCTTATCTACTTCGTTGTGCGATTAGAGATGATTCGAGTCGAATTTTTGTTGTTGCACCTTTTTCTAACATCATTGATCAGACGGTTAAAGTTTTACGAAAAGCGATTGTGTTAGAGGATGAAGATGCCACATCAGTTGTTGTCGCACACCATCACAAGGCAGAATTTAGTAACAAAGATATGCGTCAGTATGCCGCCAGTTGGCAAGCACCCATCGTAGTGACTACAGCCGTCCAGTTTTTTGAAACGCTTGCTGCTTCTAATCCCTCAAAACTTCGAAAATTGCATAATGTAGTTGGCGCTGCTATTTTTATCGATGAGTCTCATGCCTGTTTACCTGCAGAATTATTAAGTGTTAGCTGGTATTGGATGAAGCAGTTGGCAGATTTGTGGAAATGTAGATTAGTTTTTTCCTCAGGCTCAATGGTCAAGTTTTGGCAAGACAGCTATCTAGTTAATGAAGGTGTTCGTACATTGCCAGATTTATTGCCTGACGCGCTGAAAGAAAAAACACAACGTGCTGAGGGGCAGAGGGTTGTTTTTGATCGAATTGATAGCCCACTAAAACGTGATGACTTCGTTACGCGAATACAATCGAGCGAGACGTGGAAAGAATTTATCAATCAAGATAAACCGTCATGTTTAGTGATATTAAATACTGTGCAATCGGCAGCAGTCATTGCGGATACGTTATCACGATCTTTAGACGATCATAAAAATGATCTGCCTAATAAAATGGTTTTGCACTTATCGACTGCTTTGGCCCCCAAGGATCGTGACAGAGTGCTGGATGAAGTGATCAATAGACAAGGTAATAGCAGTTGGAATAATCGCCCTTGGTATTTGGTTGCTACGAGTTGTGTGGAAGCGGGTGTTGATTTAGACTTTTCGATTGGCTTTCGAGAAAGCTGCTCGGTAACGAGCTTTTTACAAGTATCCGGGAGAATTAATCGTCATGGCAATCGAACTTTCGGTCATCTATTTGATTTTAGGGTTTTTTCTGAGGATGGCCTTAGTCATCACCCAGGGTTTGATGAATCATCGGATATTTTAAATCAGATGTGGTCAGAAATAATCAGCGCTGATGCTGATAGTAGTGAGCTTTGTAGTACAGCTATTCGGAAAGAGCTTTCTCGATTTCCAGTGAAAAAAGCAAAGTCTGAATCATTGTTAGCGGAAGAACAGAGGCAAGGTTTTCAAGAAGTATCGACAGATTATCGAATTATCGATTCTGAAACGGCTACCGTAATTATTGATGTCGGTTTGGTTGAAAAACTTGAAATGGGTATTCCTGTGAATTGGCAAGATATTCAAAAAAACTCTGTTCAGCTTTGGATGGCCAGGATTGACAAGCTAAAACTGAAAGAGATTAGAGGGTGCAAGCAAGATGGTATCTATTCATGGATTGATACTTATACATATGATGCCGATTTTTTAGGGATTATGGGGGGTATTTTACAGCCAGAAACGTTTTTTAAAGATACTGGGGGGCTCATTTGATACTCACCCCACCCACCTCCCAACTCATCCTCTACCAAACCGAAGATGGGCAAACTCGCCTTGAGGTTAGGTTGGAGGATGAAAGCGTGTGGCTTTCTCAAAAATTGATGGCGGATCTGTTTCAGAAAGATGTACGCACCATTAACGAACATGTCAAAAATGTCTTTGATGAGAAAGGGTTATCATCCGGTTTAACTACCCGGAAATTCCGGATAGTTCAAACAGAAGGCAGTCGGCAGGTTAATCGCAACGTAGAATTTTATCTGGTGGAAACATAACTGTGAATCTGGCCAATACTCATCCGCAAAAGTTCATCGAACACTCACTGTTAATGCTGACGGAAGCTATACACTTGCTAATCTCAACGATCTTAAGCCAG
>QIJM01000485.1 GCA_003232445.1 Paraglaciecola arctica | reverse complement strand
TTTCAGGATTGTAAATGAGTAAAACAACCGCCGAGATCCGGTGTGCATTTTTAGATTTTTTTGCTGCAAGAGGACATCACAAAGTATCCAGTTCATCTTTAGTTCCAGTGAATGATCCGACACTTTTGTTTACAAATGCTGGAATGAACCAATTTAAAGATGTGTTTTTAGGCACCGAATCCCGCAGCTACGATAAAGCGACATCTTCGCAACGTTGTGTGCGAGCCGGTGGTAAACATAATGATCTTGAAAATGTAGGTTATACCGCCCGTCATCATACTTTTTTCGAAATGTTAGGTAACTTCAGCTTTGGTGATTACTTTAAAACTGAAGCTATTCAATATGCTTGGGATTTTTTGACCAAAGAATTAAACCTGCCTAAAGACAAATTGTTAGTCACCATTTACCACGAAGATGACGAAGCTTTCGATATATGGGTCAATAAAATAGGCCTGTTAGAAGACAGAGTTATCCGTATTAGCACTTCAGACAATTTTTGGTCTATGGGCGATACCGGTCCTTGTGGCCCTTGTTCAGAAATTTTTTATGATCACGGTGAACATATCTGGGGCGGGCCTCCTGGCTCCCCAGAAGAAGACGGTGACAGATTTATTGAAATCTGGAATCTGGTCTTTATGCAGTTCAATCGTCAAAGTGATGGGACTATGCAGCCATTACCCAAACCCTCTATTGATACGGGTATGGGGTTAGAGCGTATCTCAGCGATTTTACAAAATGTGCATAGCAACTATGAAATCGATATTTTTCAGAATCTGATCGAAGCCACTGCTAATGTTGTTGGGGCAAAGGATAAGCAAGATAAGTCTTTACGTGTTATTGCCGATCATATTCGTTCTTGTAGCTTCTTGATTTGTGACGGTATTATTCCCTCAAATGAAGGCCGAGGGTATGTGTTAAGGCGTATTATCCGCAGGGCGGTAAGACATGGTAATAAACTCGGTGCCCGTGACGTGTTTTTCTATCGTTTGGTGGCGGCCTTAGAAGCACAAATGGCAGACGCTTACCCCGAGCTAACTGTAAATCGCGAACTCATAGAAAAAGTATTAAAAACTGAAGAACAGCAGTTTTCTCGTACCCTTGAACGTGGCATGAATATCCTTAACGATGCTCTTAACGAGCTAACATCCGATGTGGTGCCAGGCGAATTAGTCTTTAAGCTTTACGATACATACGGCTTCCCAGCAGACTTAACCAATGACGTAGCCCGTGAAAAAGAACTTCGTATTGACGAAGAAGGTTTTCAAGCTGCTATGGCTGCTCAGCGCAAACGCGCACAACAAGCTAGCCAATTTGATACTGATTACAATGAGCGACTAACGTCTAATTGTACTTCTGAATTTACTGGTTATGATCAGCAAACTAATCAGGCTAAAATTGTTGAATTGTTTGCCAATGGTCAAGAAGTAAAACAATTAAGTGCCGGTGAAGAGGGCATTGTTGTACTTGATAAGAGCCCTTTTTATGCTGAGTCAGGCGGTCAAGTTGGAGACACTGGCAGACTTAAAATTGCTAACGGCAGTTTTGCAGTAAGAGACACGGTTAAGCTCAGCAATGCTATTGCTCATAAAGGAACGGCTCATTCAGATTTTAAATTGGGTGAAGTGGTGCAAGCTGAATTTGATCTTGAGCGCCGTGAAGCCATAAAGTTGAATCACAGTGCTACGCATCTTATGCATGCTGCTTTGAAACAAGTATTGGGTGAACATGTAAACCAAAAAGGTTCACTGGTATCTGACGAGCGTTTTCGTTTTGATTTTTCACATTTTGAGGCAGTCAGCAATGCAGAGCTGCAAAGTGTTGAAAAGCTAGTTAACCAGCAAATTCGTGCCAATCATGGTTTAGAAACCAAGTTAATGAATTTGGACGAGGCCAAAGCCGCAGGCGCAATGGCTTTATTTGGTGAAAAATATGCAGAAGACGTGCGTGTTGTCTCTATGGGAGATTTTTCTAAGGAACTGTGTGGTGGTACGCATGTCAATAGAACTGGCGATATTGGATTCTTTAAGATTGTTTCAGAAGGTGGTATTGCCGCTGGAGTCAGAAGAATAGAAGCCGTCACTGGGGACAAAGCGCTAGATGCAGTGCACAGCCAAGGCCAACAAATGAGCCAAATTGCCAGTTTATTAAAAACAGATCCACAAGGCTTATCTACTCGCATTCAACAGGTATTAGAGCAAAATAAAACAGTAGAAAAAGAATTAGAAAAGCTAAAACGACAAATAGCCAGTAATGCCACTATCGATGTATTGTCTGAGGTATACGAACTAAAAGGCGTGAAAGTGCTGTCTACAGTGTTACAAGGCGTTGAAGCTAAAGCTCTGAGAACGATGGTCGATGACTTTAAGAACCAGTTAGGTAGCGCGATCATTGTTTTGGGAATA
>QIJM01000563.1 GCA_003232445.1 Paraglaciecola arctica | reverse complement strand
ATTTGGCCAAATCTGGTAACTTGGTTACCTTCTTTACTTTAGTATTATTTTTGAGAATTTATATATGAAATTGCTTCAATTATTTGTTTTGGCTACGTTTAGCATCTTGCTGATATCCTGTGGCGAGCAATCCTCTAATGTACCCTCCGTTCAAGCTGAACAGCAAACCTATGAATGGAAACTGGTGACATCCTGGCCTAAAAATTTCCCCGGATTAGGTAAAGGTCCAGAAACCTTTGCCAAGTATGTTGAACGTATGTCTAACGGTAGGCTGAAAATAAAAGTATTTGGTGCTGGTCAAATGGTGCCAGGTTTTGAGGTATTTGATACGGTTTCAAGCGGAGCCGCTGAAATGGGTCATTCTGGTTCTTATTACTGGAAAGGAAAAGCCCCTGCATCGCAAATTTTTACCGCTATCCCTTTTGGCATGAATGCTACCGAAATGAATGCGTGGTTGCATTACGGTGGCGGGTTGCAACTATGGCGTGAACTATATGAACCTTTTAACTTGATCCCTTTTGCCGGTGGTAATTCTGGCGTACAAATGGCGGGTTGGTTTAAAAAAGAAATTAACAGTGTTGACGACCTCAAAGGCCTAAAAATGCGCATTCCCGGACTCGGTGGCGAAGTGCTTAAAAAGCTGGGAGGTATTCCTGTCGCTCTAACGGGTGGTGAGCTGTTTACTTCACTACAATCTGGCGCGATTGACGCCACCGAATGGGTTGGGCCATATAACGATTTAGCTTTTGGTTTATACAAAGCGGCCAAATATTATTATTACTCTGGTTGGCATGAACCAAGCGCAAACTTGGAGTTTATGGTCAACAAACAAGCATTCGAAGCACTGCCAGATGATTTACAAGCTATCATTGAAGTAGCGACTCGTGCGGTCAATCAAGATATGTGGGATGAGTACACAGCAGCAAACAATGCATCCATGCAGGCTTTAATCGAGACTCATGGTGTTGATATGCGTCCTCTACCTGCTGATGTGATGTTAGCATTAAAAAATGCCTCGGTTGAGGTGATGCAAGAACAGTCGGCAGCCGACCCTATGTTCAAAAAAGTATATGCGTCTTATTCTGACTTTCAAATTAAGGTAATGAAATACCACCAAATATCAGAGTTTGAATATTACAAAAATCGTTCTGGCAATAGTCATTAATTGAAAAATAGACATGCAAAAAGCTAAACACCTGCATCTTTATCAGCTGTTCAGATGTGTTTAAGCGTTGACTAGCATTACAATGTACTGAAATTTTTAAATAGGACGTTTATATGATTGTTAAGCCCAAAATTCGCGGATTTATCTGTACTAACGCACATCCTGTGGGATGTGCTGCTAGTGTTCAACAACAAATTGACTATGTGAAAGCCCAAGGTGCGTTATCTGATGGCCCTAAAAATGTATTGGTTATAGGCTGTTCTACAGGTTATGGCTTAGCTTCAAGGATCACCTCAGCATTTGGTGCTGGCGCTAACACCTTAGGTGTTTGTTTTGAAAAGCCACCCACAGAGCGCAAAACGGGCACGGCTGGTTGGTATAATACCGCAAGCTTTCATAACAAAGCATCCGCTGAGGGTTTGTACGCCAAAACGTTAAATGGTGACGCCTTTTCTAAAGAGGTAAAGCAACAGGTTATCGACACCCTAAAAGCGGATATAGGTAAAGTTGATTTAATCATTTATAGCCTCGCCTCACCAAGACGAACCGATCCTGAAACAGGCGAAGTATACAAATCGACCTTAAAACCTGTGGGTCAGGCATACAAAACTAAAACCTACGATACCGATAAAAACCTTATTCATGAAATTGCGCTAGAGCCAGCCAATGAAGATGAAATTCAACAAACCATTAAAGTGATGGGTGGTGAGGACTGGGAATTGTGGTTAGATGCGTTAGGCGAAGCCGACTTATTGGCAGATAACTGTAAAACCACGGCTTATACCTACGTGGGTAAAGAGTTAACTTGGCCAATATACGGGCAAGCTACGATTGGTAAAGCGAAAGAAGATCTAGATAGAGCCGCCGCCTCAATCGTAAAAACCCAAGCGGATAAAAAAGTACAAGCCTATGTATCTTCCTTAAAAGCCTTGGTGACCCAAGCGAGTTCGGCTATTCCCGTTATGCCCTTGTATATTTCACTGATCTATAAAGTGATGAAAGAAGAAGGTACACACCAAGGTTGTATCGAGCAAATTTACGATTTGTTTGCTGACAAATTGACCCAAGCTAATCCAGAAGTGGATAAGCTGGGTCGCTTGTATATGAATAGCAAAGAAACCAACGATGCGACTCAGGCGAAAATCAAAGCTTTATGGGATCAAGTCACTCAAGAGAATTTTCACGAATTAAGTGACTATGCAGGTTATCACCATGAGTTTTTGAGATTATTTGGCTTTGA
>QIJM01000083.1 GCA_003232445.1 Paraglaciecola arctica | reverse complement strand
CTCAATTCGGCGAGTTACAGAAATAGAATTTAGAAATAGAATCTATTTTGCTGGTTAATACATAGTCAAATAGACTTGACCCGTTTTGTTTCATTTTGGTGGTTAATACATAGTTAAATAGGCTTGACCCGTTTTGTTTCTTAGCAGTAAATGTGGGGCTACAAACATTTGAATTTTATAAAAGTTATATCCCATCTACACTCGACTGGGTAACAGATAAACAAGCGCAGTTGAGGTTGGAAGATCAGTTTGCTTGGTATGATCCCAATATCACCCATTGTCAGCATTGGTGAGTAAAAATGGGTCGATGACAAAATACAATCATTTCCATTTGTCACCGACCTCATAATTTATGCTGAACTTATTTTTTCTGCGCTTCTTTCAGCCGCCATTCCAAAATCGCATTTGAAACTGCCCCGTAACATATGCGCCATGCGATTGCGTTGCGTCCTACATATTCAGGGCGGCTATTTTCCTGTTCATGCACTTCCTGAATACCGGGCACAAGCCGATCGATACATGTATCCACTAGTTCATCGATTGGTACGATCCAGGAAAAGCTCTTGCGGGGTTCATTCCACAAAACATTTGCACGGAATCCGGCGAGCATGGGCATGATCCAACCAAGCGGGATCTTGCCATTAACTTTCTCATCCAAAAACATCAGCCGGTTCTTCAAATTCGTTTTACTACGTATACGAGTATTAGTTCCAACCTTGTATCGTCCAACATTACGATCTAAAGCACATTTTTCAATAAGATCTCGCAAACGGAGAATCTCTGGTGCCTTCGAAATCAGTATGGGGAACGAATCATCTTCCTTGGGATTGCCAGCTTGTTCAGAAAATTTCCGTACGATGCCCTCTTTGCGACCAAAGAGCGCAACTGGATGCTTTTTCTCGTTATAGCCATTCATACCGCAATCAAATACGGCTAGATAGTAAAGAATCTCGCGTACGTCAATAGGCTTATCTTCGTTCATCTTATACGCGATGCTGTTAGCGTATGGTTGTTCGGCGAGAACTTCTTGTAAAGTATTGAAATGATGTCGGAGATTTTCGAGACTCTTTAGATCAACCGCCTGACTAGTATTGAGTCCACCAGCAATTTCAGCTATCTGGTCTGCATCAATGCCAATAATAGTCTTAATGAATACGAAAGAGGGGCTTTCATTTTCCTGTGGTAGATTCTGTACCTCGATAATAGCATCCAGTGTGTGGGCACCATCAATGACTCCATGCTGCTTCATGTCGTTGAGGTGTAGTATCACCTCTTGCCGTTTGTCATCGTAAGTTAGGTCGTCCGCAATGATTGTGATGCCACGGTTTCGTTCATGAAATCTTTCAGGCTCATCAGAAAGAGTGCGCACAATAGCCTTGTAAACTGAACTGCGGCGGTTTATCTCGCGTGGATTGACTTCACGCCAGTCCAATAAGTCACGAGAAATATTTGATGCTTGTGTAAAGAAAAGGCCGAATTTGGAACTAGCACTCCCTGCAGGAGTTGCGATCGAACGGAATTGCTTCGTAGGAATACGAAAAGTAGTCATGATATTTCTCCTGGTAAACGACCCTCAATGGATACGTTACCAATTGTTTAAAGCCCTACATAGGATCCCGGCACACAATGTGCCAAGGTAATGCCTTTGAGGACGTAGAAAGGATATATTAAATGGTATCTAGGATCAAGGCGTCAGGCCGAAACTAAAATAGGCTGTTTGAATCTTCCTAAAAAAACCTGCTGCGGCAGTTTTGATAGAAAATAATCACTCATTGTTTTTAAACACCTTGCTTCATCAGTCACCACCAATTTAGTTAATCTTCGTGGTTGTCTGCTATGGAGTGAAAAAGTATCCTGAGAATTATTGTTTTTTGTCTGTCATGTCTCGAAAGTGGTATATCAATTTCGTATCAGGTATAGGCTTCAGAACCGGTTTTGAACTTCATCCCCTTTTGGGTTGTCGAGCACTGGAAGTCTGGGCCGGATAAAGCGCGGTGCATGTCTGAGGGCGTAGCCCGAGTTCACCGCGCCCGGTTCAGACTGAAGCGCGCAGAGACGCCGCAGGCCAACACAACGGGGCGGTTTTTCTTTGGTTCTGTTTCTTTTGTCCGTACAAAAGAAATGAACTCGCCCATGAAGGGCGAAACCATCAGTAGTGGGTCAGCACAAGAGCAAAAAAGAAAGCTAACCCAGTAAAGAAAACTAAATCAGGCCGTACACGCCATGTCCTGCCCGCAGCAAAGTGGAGACTTGATCTTGCCGTGTCCATTCGGACATTCAGAAACCTGTACTTCAGTTCCATCATCTAGTTTTAGCATCGCATTGACCAATGGCGCATCACATTCGCCGCAAGTGGCATTAACACTCATACCGCATAAATCACATTTGTAAGTAGCCATGGTTCGATCCT
>QIJM01000095.1 GCA_003232445.1 Paraglaciecola arctica | reverse complement strand
TTTGCTAATTGCTCAACCATTATTTCTTCCTGAAAGCATCAAGTGATATGACGTTATTGCCAAGTGTTTTATCGGTATGGTCATCGGATGATAACGAACTATCGGTGGGTGGGTTTGGGCGGCCTGATTCTGAATGGCTTAGGTTTGGATTTCTGACGGCGAGTTCAGCACGTTCCTTTTCCCTAAGGATCTCAATACAGGCATCCGCTTGGACGATATTGTATTCGCCATAGTGTCTTAACCACGCGTGTAAGAACTCTCGCTGTGGGTAGAAATAGTCTTTTTCAGCCTTGCGCTTTCTTAGCAGTTGATTGGCAAAATCATCAAAACCAATTAAATCAACTTCAGTGGGGACTTCCTGACTTTCGTCGACGCTGTTGCGAAAATGCCATACGACATCATTGATATGAGATTGCACACTTCGATCGCCACGTAGATAAAAGGCACGGCTATTGTGTTGATGATAATAGCGTTCAAGGCTGCTGTCGATTGCCTGCGAATCGGCATTAACAGCGGCCATCATTTCATGAATATGAACGGTGAGGTGATGCTCAAAATTATTGAGGAAAGACTCGTCGCCGCCTTTTTTTAACCCCGACAAAGTCATGCTAAAACGGGCTTGGTAATCCATTGCTACCAACACATTTTTACCTTTTACTTTTATCGCATGTACCAACCACTGCCATTGTAGTGGGTCATTTGATTCGGCTATTGATTCGGCAATGCTTTGTTTGGGGGTTGGTTCAAGGGGTGAGATTTTTTTGCCTTTTATCGTTGTGCTAAAAAAATCAGCCGCTGCTTTGGTGCAGTTAAAGTTCAGCATGGTTTATCCTTGATGTGTAATGGATTCTCCAGCTCAATTCGTGACGCAGTGCGTCTCGAATTGGAAAGCACTGATAAAAAGTGCGCATTTTACACAAATTGGTAAGATCAAACCCCTTGCCAAACTCTTTGCTTAGTGATTCAGAGAGTTGTTTTAATACGTGTTTACCGTACTCGGCTCGGGCTTCGCCTTGTTGTTCGTCCTCCACTGAACTTAAACAAGAGAAACAGCCTATTTGCCAATAGGTTTGTACCATGGCTGTGTTAACCGCAGTGAAAACTTGCTTGCGACTTTGATTGAGTAACTCACGTACATTTGCGAGTAATTTCTGATTTAAAGAGGGAGCGTGATTTGTCATTATGCCGCTTCCACTTCGTCAACTTTGACGCGGCGTTTACCCGTTAACAACTGCTGCATTAATGCTTTTTTTTCTTGTTTTAAATCGGTTAATTGTTTTTCGAGTAGTCCGATTCCTTTGTCGGCATTGGTGAGTACTGATGCTATTTTTTGTTGCTCTATAAAAGTCGGCACTTTAAATTTGATATTTTCAAATGTACTTTTGGACAGCTCTAAAAATGTTGAGCCACTAGCCTTGCTGATCAGTTTATGCTTTTCATAAGATAGTAAATAGTAGATGAACTCAATATCTGAATCTTTCTTTGGGATAATATTTTTAAAGCCTTGGTTCGTGCACATTTCATGAGCAGTAATAGCCATTTCACCAATTGTTGCACGGGTGCAAACTAACAAAGAACCTTGTGGTAAAAGCTTGGCAGAGCTATTTTTCAGACCTTCTTTAGAAATTTTTCTAGCACAAGAATTAATAACTCTGCTATTTAAACGAGTTATATCGGTAGGTGTAATCCAATCTATGTCACCATGCCAATATTCAGCTTTGGTCGTGCTAGGTGTTCCACCAGAGTGCACACTTCCTAAGCTACCCAGCATCACCTCTTCCCACTCCCCCTCAAACCCAGCAAAGCGTTTTTTGCCTGTGAGCAGTTGTTGCATCAGAGCTTTTTTCTGCTGTTTGCTGTTGTCGATTAGGGCTTCGGTGGTGCTAATCGCTTTACCCCATGTGGATAGGATTTTGGCTATTTTTTGTTGTTCTGGGAGTGGGGGAAGAATTAAAGGGGTTTGCTCTACTATCCCTTTAGTGATTTTTACCATTGTGCTACTGCTACCTGCTGCAGAGTTAGTGAAGTACCGGCGTTTTTCAGTGCTTTGAAGTGCTATTTCAATGAATTCACGGTTTGCTGTAGTCTCTTCAACGCGAAATTTCATCATTAAATCTGGGTATGAGCAGTTTAAAACTTCTCCCCTAAATAAGGCGGAACGACCGACTTTATTAGGGGTATTTGAACGACTTAGCAGAAAGTCTCCATCCCTTAATTGACTTTGTTCAATCTTCTTTGTGTAAACAACATTTTTCACTTCAGAAACATTAAGCTTATTATCAGTTATATTGTTCTATGGAGTTTGGAGAAAAACCATTTTTTACCGGCGACGAAAGTATCTCTTTTAACTTAATAGACTTCCATCCACTAGGCAAAATCATTTTTCACCACCTCCGGCACTAATCGCTCCCGGCATCCTGCCTTGAACTTGATCAATACAAGCCCCGGTTTTTGCCATTTCGTGTGCGCACCTATAAGATCACGCACACAAAAAGCGATTTTTTTGTGCGTCACAGTCAGCACTTGCACAAGAAAAGTGACTTTATTGTGCATTAGTCGTTTCCTTTTTATTAATATTGGCTAATAAGTCGCAAAGCGCGTCATTTAAATAATAATTTTCACTGCCCATTTTATGCTTTGAAATCAAACCCAAGCCAACCAGCTGATCTAAATATTTATGCGCCGTATTGCGATGGACTTGTAAATCTTGAGTCACAA
>QIJM01000530.1 GCA_003232445.1 Paraglaciecola arctica | reverse complement strand
CACCCAGTCCCCAACTAGGATCAATCTCTGTTTTATTCGCTACAGCATCAACCATTAGTCTCTGAGCTGGCATGATTTTGAAAAACACATTACCGGCCATTATGGTACCGATTAACGCACCTACATGCATAAATGCGCCTCGCCCACTAAACCAATGTGTAGCCAAATAACTAGCTGCTGTGAGAAGTATCAAAAACATGAGGCCAAATACTTGTGGATATCTTGCTAACGGGCTGCGACAGGCGGCTTCATAAATAAATAATCCACCAAAGATCAATCCTAAGCCTCTACTTATTGCTTGGGTAGGGGTTAACTCCATAACTGAACTATCAATCAAATAGATAGCCGCGCCATGATAATAAACCAAGCCGAGCAATAAAAAGCCACTGATCCAAGTTGTGTAGGCTTCCCATTTAAACCAGTGCAGTTTTTCAGGTATGACTTCAGGACCATATTCGTATTTGGAGACTTCGTAAAATCCGCCACCATGTACGGCCCACAAGTCGCCTTTGATACCTTTTTGTTTTTTCCAATCGGGTGGGGTGCGTAAATTATTATCTAACCAGATAAAATAAAACGAAGCGCCTATCCATGCTACGCCAGCGATAACATGAAACCAGCGAAGAAATAATGAAATCCAATCAAGCAACATTAATGTGCTCCTTTTAGTGTTTGTGTATGCCTTTGGTAAACGGCTGTGCCAGCTATGTAAGTGGCCAAGATAGCTCTATCATCGGCCAACATACTTAATGCAAAAATGATGTCTTGAGGACTCCGTTGTTGTTTAAAACGTAGCGTACTGAGTTCATCAAATTCGGGGTCAAGGATAACAAAATCTGCATCTGTACCGGGATTAAGGTTACCAATTTCATTTTCTAGCCCTAATCCCACTGCTGCACCTTGGGTCATCAAATACAACCCATGCATAGGATCCATTTGGTTGCCTTTGAGTTGGCAGACTTTGTAAGCTTCGCCCATGGTTTTTAACATACTAAAACTAGTGCCTCCGCCGACATCGGTAGCAAGCATAACAGGTACGTTTTGTTGCTCGGCTTTGGCTAAGTCGAATAGGCCGCTACCCAAAAATAGGTTTGAAGTCGGGCAAAAGGCGATACTTGCTTGGGTTTCTTGTAAGCGTTGCCATTCTGCTTGTTCTAAATGGATACCGTGGCCAAACACCGCGCCTTTTCTAAGTAAGCCATAATGGTCGTAAACGTCTAAATAATTTTTTCGCTGGGGAAACAACTCTTTTACCCAAGCGATTTCTTTATGATTTTCAGACAAATGAGTTTGAATAAAGACATCAGGATATTGCTGAGCTAACTCGCCCAAAGCGTGTAATTGTTCGGCACTACTGGTAGGCGCAAAACGCGGTGTAATCGCGTATTTTAGTCGGCCATTGTTATGCCATTTTTCTATGAGTGCAGCGCTGTCTTGTTGGGCACTTTGTGGGGTGTCTTGTAACCAATCTGGGCAGTGTCTGTCCATACACACTTTACCGGCAATCAATAACATGTTGTGATTGGCTGCTTCTTGGAAAAGAGCATCAGCGGCTTGTTTGTGTACCGACGAATATACCATGCCTGTGGTGGTGCCATGACGATGTAATTGCTTGATAAATATCTTGGCAATGTAACTGGCGTATTCTGGGTCAGCAAACTTGCGTTCCACTGGAAAAGTGTAATCAGTTAGCCAGTCAAGTAACTGTTCGCCAAAGCTGGCAAGCATTTCTGTTTGCGGGAAGTGTAAATGACTGTCAATAAATCCGGGTAAAAGCAATTTTCCTGAATAATCATAAAAAATTGCTTCAGCATATTGATTAATATGATTTTTATATTCACCAACACATTCAATTTTTCCGTTACGCGTAACTAATAGCCCGTCTTCAAAGTACACACAATCCTGTTTAGGGCTGAGACTGTGCTCGGGGAAATGTAATATCGAAGCGCGATAAGCTTGGGTTGTCATAAATAGGGTTTCTCTATAACTGCAACAATAATTGTCAGACTAGCTGCCGCGATAACTGCTAAAACCAAACGGTGAAATAAGCAGTGGTACATGATAATGCCCACCGTTTTCGGTTAGCTCAAAATGTATATCTACGAATGGATAAAAGGCATCGCTGTGGTGTGCCAATAGATAGTCTTTGGTGAAAAATCGTAGGCAATATACACCTGCTTGAAAATCAAAATCTTGCCATTGATTACAACGGCCATCGCTATTAGTTTGTGCCTGAATAATTTGCCCGTCTAGGGTGGTTAAGGCTAATTTCATATTGGCAGCGGGTTTACCCATGCTCATGATGCTTGTATTCCTTTTTCTAATCCCTTCTCTAATCTTAGTAAGGTGATTTTAATTTGTTCTGCCGCTGCCAACTCAATTTCTGTCACGGTATCATTTGTCAAACGTAAGGTCAGTGCATGCAGCATAGTTTTTGCACTCAATCCACTGGCACAAATAATAAAAATAAAACCATGTTGGTTCAGGTATTCATGATTGGCTGAGGCTAAATCATGTAACGTTTTTTCGCCTGCATCCGCAGCACCTTGTTGTTCATTACTGGCCATATTTTTAGTTGCCGCATACTTTTCACGTAAACTATTTACGTCACCTATCATCGGATGGGCTTCAAAGGCGGTTAAAAAATCTGGCGTAGAGCATTGTTGCCAAATTTCTTTTGCTGCTTGTATGACTGTATCAAAATCAGTGAAAGGTCGAGCTTGTGCCATGCCTTTAAACCATTTAGGTGCGGCGCAACATT
>QIJM01000258.1 GCA_003232445.1 Paraglaciecola arctica | reverse complement strand
CAATGTCAGTGACTCATTCAATATCATTCGCGCAGATACTTTTCCATCAAATGTAGAACCAAAATCACTAAAATCTTCATACCGAGCGGCAGCACCAAATAAAAATGCATCGCTCATATGTATTTCAACATCTGTGTAGATGGCCCAATTCCCCCTACTCCATTTCCCTGCTGATTGAGGGCTATACCCGGGAAAACCATTTGATCCAACACTAAAGCCTTGAGACAAGCCTGTATTAGGATCTAAAGCTAAATCGCCGACTACATAAGATGCCAAATCCCCAATTTTTTGCCGGTAACTTTCTCTCCTCCATTCAAGTCCGGTGGCAAAATTGATCTGATATTTTTCATCTATGTTGAATTGTTTGAACAAGTCTACATTAATATTCTTTTCTAGTTGGCTGGCTAATCCTGGATTAAAAGAAAAAGGCGTGTCTGGACCTAAAGATGGGTTAACGGTACGAGTGATCTCGTAGTCAATTTCAGAATATCCCAAACCAACACTCAGATCGTACTCCCACTCAGATGATGTTTGCCCTTTAATGCCTAACACCCAGGAAACATCGCTAATGGTACCGCCAAATTGTGGAGTAAAACCACCGGGGAATATTTCATTAAACGAGAAACAGTTTTGTCCTAATGCTGTTGAATCATCAGCAATGAGTAAGAAACTATCATTGTCTAATACATTTTCGTCGGTTATTGTCACTTGTGGGCAACTTATACCTTGGCCAATTCCGTCTAAATCAGCAACCAACAATGTGGGTAAACCATTTTCATCTGGTCTGCCTTCAAATACCCCATCGCGGGTTTGTGGATTGCGAAAATAGAACCCGCCTTGGATTTTTCTTTGGGCTAGATTACTGAAGGAGTATAGCTTGTTGGCATTATCAAGCTGATACCCCATATTAAATAAAAACTTAAGATCATATTCTGTTTTAGGAATACCCCAGACTTGCGCTGGATCGTTAACGGCATCATTTCCAGAGATGATCAACGCCAACGCATCCTCTCGTTGTACACTTCTATCTGTAGCACCTTGTTGTTTATATTCTGTGCTGATGTTTACAAACCCTTTGTCACTGAGAGGAAAACCCAAGTTTCCCTGAATTTGAACTAACTGCCCATCACCCTCACCAAATTGGCCTAGCCTAACCTCAAACATGCCACCCTGGTCATTGTCTTTGAGCACAAAATTAATTACCCCAGCTATAGCGTCAGAGCCGTACTGCGCCGCTGCACCATCACGAAGGATCTCAATTTGTTGTAAAGACGATGCTGGAATATTTGATATATCAACACCTTGTGCACCATCTGACAAACCGCCCCCCAAAAATGTAATAGCAGAAGATCTATGTCGCCTTTTGCCATTTACCAAAATCAAGGTATGGTCAGAAGCCATGCCTCGCAGGTTGGCGGGTCGCACTAAACTGGATGCATCATTTATGGGTTGGTCGTTGACGTTAAAAGAAGGCACTAAAGTAGAAAGCATTGAGGTGATATCAGTCGCACCTTGTTGGGTAAATTCAGCTACACCGATGATGTCCAGTGGTACAGGGGAGTCGATTACCGAACGTGGTGCAGATCTTGTGCCTACCACAGCAATCTTTTCCATTTCATTGATGGGAAATATGTTATCAGTCATATCAGCGTTTACTAAACTCTGCCGTTTAGGGGGATCAACTTGAATGATCGTTTTGACACTTAGTCCTTTTTCATCTTTTACAGGATATAGTCCTGTGCCTTCTAGCAGTTTGACTAAGCCTAATTCAACAGTGTAATAACCGCTTAAACTGTTAGCGACTTCTTGTTCTGCGAGTTCAATAGGAAATAAAAGTGTGGTATTGACTTGTTGAGCAAACAAAATAAGTGATTTATCTGCCGCTTGAGATGGGATATCGAATTGATATTTATTCTTGCCAGACGCCTGGAGTGAAATAATTAATATAAATACAACGAGTAAACGCATATGAAAACACAGAATAAACTGAACACAATTGGAATAGTCAGTCTAGCACGTTGATTTCTTTTAGAATACGGTCAAACTATAGCTAATATATACCCAAACCGGATGATAATACTATTGTTTGCTCATCGAGTTTTGAATAAACAATATTAAAGTTGTTTTCAAGGGCAAATAATAAACCTTCAATATCTCCCGCTTTAAAATACCCCGCTACCCTTCTCTGTTTCACTTGTTCATCTGCTAACGTAAAACTAATGGATGTATAACGGCTTATTTCCTGTAACGCCTCAGACAAAGGTTCACCATGAAAAACCAACATACCTTGTTGCCAAGCTAAATCATTCTGAATTTGTACATTAGACAACGTCAGTTGTTGAATTGATTGCTGACTAATAACTGCTTTTTGACCGGCAATCATTACATCCCCCAAACCATCGAATGGATGGGATGATCCAGCAATA
>QIJM01000610.1 GCA_003232445.1 Paraglaciecola arctica | reverse complement strand
ATTAAGATGTTAATGAACGTCATGTTTTAGATATTGCAACTATCCACGAATTCAAAGAGGATATTAATGATATTAGAGTTGCACTTGAGAGGCTAAATAACAAAGATATCATCAACTGACAAATAACGGCCTAGTGATGTTGCGTTAAGCTATGCAGCGAGGCTATTCTTGCCACCAGCTTTATCCATAGGAAGTAGTAACAAAATGACTTCAATAAAAGCGCTCACACTGAGCACCAGCCTACTATTTACTCTTGGTCTTCAAGCGGCATCGATGTGGAAAGTGTCTAATGACCAACACAGCCTGTATATTGGAGGCACCATCCATGTTCTCACCCCTGAGGATTATCCTTTAGCAAAGGAATATGATGTGGCATACAAAGCATCGGATAAAGTGATCTTTGAAACCGACATGCAGGTGGTTAGTTCACCCGAATTTGCGCAAAAAATGATGGATCAAATGATGTACAGCGACGGCACTACTATTAATACAGTATTGCAACCAGATACCTACCAAGCGCTAGCGGTGCATTTATCATCACGACAAATTTCTATGCAAACGTTTGCCTCGCATAAACCAAGTTTTCTAGCGATTTCACTGACCTTTATTGAACTACAAGCGATGGGTTACACCAGTGAAGGCGTGGATATGTTTTTCGCTAATAAGGCTAAAGCCCAAGGAAAAGAGCAAGGCTGGCTAGAAACACCTGATGAACAATTGGCCTTTATCGCTAACATGGGCGATGACGATCCTAATGCCATGATCGAATACACCCTAAAAGACATAAAAAACATGCCAGAGATGTTTGCTAAGTTACATTCAACTTGGCTTGCCGGTGATATGCAAGGTATGGCCGAAGTAGGTATCACACCTTTTAAAGCTGATTATCCCGTTATCTATCAAGACTTGTTGGTGACACGCAACAACAATTGGTTGCCTAAAATTGTCAAAATGCTGAATGATCAACCTATAGAGCTTGTGTTGGTTGGCGCATTACACCTCTCTGGGCCTGATAGTGTATTAGCAAAACTCAAAGCGAAAGGTTACAAAATCGAAAAACTATAACCGAGAAATACTGATCAAAAGACAGGATGAATGGGTATCCGTCTTTTGAACTTTGTACACCCTCTAGTGTTTTTTTGCGATAATCACTTATTCACTTAAATTTATTCACTTATAAAGACGGATAAACATTAAACCTATGATCGAAACCTGCGATAACCTCGGACTTTTACCCATACAAGCCGCAATTTCCAATATGTTAAAACAAGTCATTCCAGTTATGGAGAGTGAGCAAGTAGAACTGGAAGAGGCACTTGGCCGAGTATTAGCTGAGGATGTGGTATCAAGCATTAATGTACCGCCGAATGATAATTCAGCGATGGACGGTTATGCTATGCGCTGTGAAGATCTCGCCGATACCAACCAATTACAGTTAGCGGGCACCGCTTTGGCTGGTGCACCTTTTAAACAGAATGTGTTGTCTGGTCAATGTATCAGGATCATGACAGGTGCTGTGATCCCGCAAGGAGCTGATTCTGTGGTGATGCAAGAAAACACAGAGGCTAAAGACGACTCGGTTATTTTTAAACAAATACCTAGATGGGGTAATAACGTTCGAAAAGCGGGAGAAGACATTCAGCAAGGCCAAGTGGTAGTAACCAAAGGCACGAAGCTTACACCCGCCTATCTAGCATTAATTGCTTCAGTGGGTATGGCTGAGATATCAGTTATTCGTCATATCAAAGTAGGCCTAATTGTCACAGGCGATGAGTTAACACCCCCAGGTCAGCCTCTTAGCGATGGCGCTATCTACGAAAGTAATCGTTATGCACTTAGCGCATTGCTCAATACGTTGCCCATTGTTCTGTTTGATTTTGGCATTGTCAAAGATGACAAAACAGATCTAAAAACCGTTTTTGAGCAAGCTGGCAGTCATTGTGATTTAGTCTTGTCTTGCGGTGGAGTATCTGTAGGCGACGCCGATTACGTAAAAGCAATATTAGATGAACTAGGCACTATCAATTTTTGGAAAGTGGCGATTAAACCCGGTAAACCTTTTGCCTTTGGTCAACTTGGTAACGCTTGGTTTTGTGGGTTACCCGGCAACCCCGTGTCGTCTTACGTGACATTTGAGCAGCTTGTTACACCCGTATTGCAAAAATTAAGTGGTCAAACATATTTACCCTCACCACACTTTATAGCTAAAGCGGCCTGTATTATTAAAAAACGACCGGGACGAGCAGATTATCAAAGGGCTATATTCTACCGTGATGAACATGGTGAGCTATGGGTTAAACCCAATGGTAAACAAGGTTCGGGTATCATGAGTTCTATCGCCAATGCTAATTGTTATATGGTGTTAGAACAGGATGCAGGAGACATTCAACAAGGTGAAACGGTGAATATCCAGCCGTTTTAAGCTTCGAG
>QIJM01000458.1 GCA_003232445.1 Paraglaciecola arctica | reverse complement strand
CTGATAAAGGCTCAGTTGATCAATTAGACGAGCAGCTTTTGGCCGATTACTTAACCCAACATGTTGCGGGTTTTGAAGGCCCCGTCATGGCAACTAAATTTGCTGGTGGTCAGTCAAACCCCACCTTTAAGTTAACGACTACCACTCAGTCTTATGTTTTGCGACGTCAACCACCAGGTAAGTTACTCAAATCTGCCCATGCCGTTGACCGTGAATATAAAGTACTGGCCGCACTCGAAAACTCAACAGTGCCAGTGGCGAAGGTTTACCATCTTTGTGAAGACACATCCTTAATCGGTAGCATGTTTTATATCATGGAATATGTCGAAGGGCGGGTGTTTTGGGACAGTGCATTACCAGAAATTTCCGACAGCCAAATACGCAGCCAAATGTACCAAGAAATGGTTGAGGTGATGGCTGCGCTGCACAGTGTGGATATCGAAAAAGTCGGTTTGAGCGATTACGGCAAGCCCGGCAACTATTACGAACGTCAATTTAGCCGTTGGAGTAAACAGTACAAGTTGTCAGAAACCCAAGATATCCCTGAGATGGATCAGTTAATCGCTTGGCTAGAAAAACATTTGCCAGAAGATGATGGCAAGGTGTCACTGGTGCATGGTGATTACCGTATGGATAATTTAATGTTTCATCCGTCAGAGCCTAAAATTTTAGCTGTATTGGACTGGGAATTATCTACTTTAGGTCATCCTTATGCTGATTTAGCTTATCAATGTATGCAGTTGCGTTTACCCGAAAATGTTGGCAAAGCGACTGGATTAGGTGGTGTCGAAAGGGCACCACTAGGGATCCCAGAAGAACAAGAATATGTAGACGCTTATTGTAAATTGGTGGGTATCGAAAAAATCGACAATTGGAATTTCTATTTAGCCTTTAGTTTTTTCCGCTTAGGGGCTATTGCCCAAGGTGTGGCAAAACGAGCCGAAGATGGCAATGCGTCGAATAAAGAAGCCCAAGCTGTAGGTGCGATTGTTAAACCGTTAGCCCAATACGCGTTAAAACTAACCGAATAATGTAATAGCAAACCTTCGTGGTTTTGCTTGAATACCAGACCTTTCACGGAGAGTGTAATGAAAGCCATAGTATGTGAAGAATTTGCCCCAGTAGAACAACTGAAATATAAAGATGTCCCCGATCCTGTGGCTAAAAAAGGCCATGTGGTAGTCGACGTCAAAGCATGTGGCGTTAACTTTCCTGACGGATTATTGGTACAAGGTTTGTATCAGATGAAACCACCATTCCCTTTTGTACCGGGTAATGAAGTTGCAGGCGTGATAAGCGAAATAGGTGAGGGCGTGCCTCACCTTAGAGTAGGTATGCGAGTGATTGCCATGTGTATGTTAGGTGGTTACGCTGAAAAAGTATTATGTCCTGCTACGCACATTATGCCCATTCCCGATGAAATCCCTGATGAAGAAGCCGCAGCTTTGGTTACGGCTCACGCGACAGCTCATCATGGGCTCAAGCAACGGGCACAAATTCAGCCAGGTGAAACCTTATTGGTTACAGGTGCTGCTGGTGGCACTGGCTTGGCCGCAGTGCAAATTGGCAAAGAAATGGGCGCCAAGGTGATTGCGGTTTGTTCTACCCAAGAAAAGTTAGATATGGCCAAAGCCAATGGTGCTGACGTTCTAATTAACTACACAGAAACCGATTTAAAAACCGCTATTAAAGAAGTGACTGAAGGCAAAGGTGTCGACGTAGTGTATGAATGTGTGGGCGGCGATACTTTTCACGCCTGTTCAAGAAGCATGGCCTGGAACGGCAGATTGTTAGTTGTCGGTTTTGCCGGTGGCACTATCCCAGAGTTCCCAGTGAATTTAGCCTTGGTAAAAGGTTACTCAGTGATGGGCGTTTTTTGGGGTTCGTTCACACAACATCAACCAAAAGACTTTGCGACTAACATGAAAGAGTTATTAATATGGTATGTGCAAGGTAAAGTCAAAGTGATAGTCGATGAAGTTGTTCCTTTACAAAACGCCAAAGACGCGTTGAATAAAGTCATGAATCGAGAGGTGAAGGGGAAAATGACTTTAAGGCCTTAAGCGCATGTGCTGGCGCTTACCGCCATCCATTTTGTTTTTGTTCAACCTGTTTTTTTGCTGCAGCTAAAAAAAGTAGGCATAAAGCCAGTATTACCCGGCATATTGGTGATTACGCCCGCTGGCTGAAGCTCAAGCCAGCGGGTGGTGGCTCTGCCAGTCATTTAAATGCTGAGCAAACCCAGCAATGGGTTGCACATTTGTCAGATATCAATTACTTACACCCCATCAAATAGTGGCCTACATTCAAAAGACGTGGAAGATTACCTACTCAGTGTCTGGGATACGGTTACCGCGCAATATAAAACAGTCAACGGTGAGTCCATCATCGACTTTTTTGCGCGTATTAAAACATCCTACTCAACCAACAAA
>QIJM01000363.1 GCA_003232445.1 Paraglaciecola arctica | reverse complement strand
CGATATGTTCTTGCTCTAATCGTTCAGCAGGAGGCTGTTTTACTTTAGTTTGCTCTTTTTTAACTACTTTAGAAGTAGGTTTAAATTTAGGAGCGTCTTTCTTTTTGTAAGTATTATTTACATCCGTACCTACTGCTTTTTGTTCTTTACGCTTTTCTGCTACTTTAGCTTTACTTTCATCAAGTTGCTTTTTAGCGTGTTCCACGTGTTCATCTTCGATAGCAGATGCATCTTTGCCATCTAAATCAATACGTTGCGCGCCTTTTTTGATGCTATGCAAATAACGCCAACTATTGGTGTAGTGTCTTAATGACGAACGTAGCAGTGTTTTACTGACCCGTTCTTCATTTTCTAAACGTTCTGCTAAATCTTTAAAAATACCTATTTTTAAAGGTTTAACATCACCTTTATGACTAAAACAAGCGGGAAATTGTTCAACTAAAAAGCCAATGACTTCTTTGCTGTTCGAAAATTTTTGTGGATTGTCCATTCAGTCTTCTAGTTAGTTCGTTAACGGGCTTCTTAGTGCTCATCATCCCAAGTTGCTAGAAGCTGGTCAACCCAGTCATACAAATCATCTTCATCTATATCGAGTAAATGTGCATCTTCTCGCCAATTTTCCCAAATATATTGGATCATATTCTCCAAAGAGCTGGAATTTATATCCTCATCAGCCTGATCGTAAAGCAGATGAAGAATGGTATTCATCCTATCTGTGGCTTCACCCGCTCTATCATCCCAAAAATCCATATCCTCAACGGTTGCGAGCACAACTTGAATATCTATTGTATTTTTCACTACACCACTCTCCTAGCTTCAACTTCACCTGCATGGCATATAGTTGCTTGCAATATTTCTACAATTTGGCTTAAGCCCGATTTATCGTCAAGATCAAATCGGGCAATGTCTGGGCTGTCTATATCTAATACCGCAATAATTTGGTTATTTTGCCGAATAGGTAACACTATTTCTGAATTAGACGCGGTATCACAGGTTATATGACCAGAAAATTGATGCACATCTTCAATCAATTGAATGCTATTTTTAGACACTGCGGTTCCACACACACCCTTGCCGATTGGGATGCGAATACAAGCTGGCTGACCGTGAAATGGCCCCAAAACCAATTGCTCTTCTTTTAGCAAATAAAATCCTGCCCAGTTCACGTTATCTAAAGCCCAGTAAAGTATCGCACTGATATTCGCCATATTGGCGACTAAATCTTGTTCTCCAGCAACTATGGCTTCGACTTGTTGAGCCAATTGGGCATAGTGTTGCGGTTTGTTTTTTGCCATTAATCTAAACCTAATTAAAATGTATCTATTTATGAACCGTCTTACAGAGCAAAAGTCACCTTCACTCTTGCCTGTGTGGACATTTATCCGGATTGATATTAGAAACAATCAGGGGGAATATAGACTAAACCTTTCATCAATGTTCGGGCGCTTCGGCTCATCGACACTTTATTCACCGTCCATACTCCGTCTTTACATTGGGTTTGTGCGCCAACTTTTAAGGTACCAGAGGGATGGCCAAAGGTAACTGATTGAATGTTCCCCCCGCCTGCGGCTAAATTGACTAAGGTTCCGGGGATGGCGGCTGCGGTGCCAATAGCAACGGCTGCGGTGCCCATCATGGCATGATGCAGCTTACCCATTGAAAGTGCTCTGACCGCCAAATCAATATTTTGTATATCGACAGTTTTGCCACTGGAAGTAAGATATTCTGCCGGTTTAGCGACAAAGGCTATTTTGGGAGTGTGTTGGCGACTAGCCGCTTTATCAACATGCTCAATTAGCCCCATCTTTACGGCGCCATAAGCACGGATAGTTTCAAATTTATTTAACGCTTGGTGATCAGCGTTAATTGCTTCTTGCAACTCAGTGCCTGAATACCCTAACGCTTCGGCATTTAGGAATATTGTGGGGATCCCTGCATTGATCATAGTGGCTTTAAAATCGCCAATATTAGGTACATGCAAATCATCAACCAGATTACCCGTAGGGAACATGGCTTCTTTACCATCAACAGGGCTAACAAACTCAACTTTGATTTCGGCTGCTGGGAAGGTCACACCGTCTAACTCAAAGTCGCCCGTTTCTTGTACCTGACCATCAGTGATAGGCACATGGGCAATGATAGTTTTGTTAATGTTAGCTTGCCAGATACGCACCACACATAAGCCGTTGTCAGGAATACGACTAGCGGCAACCAATCTATTACTGATCGCAAATGAACCAACAGCGGCGGTTAAGTTGCCGCAATTTCCGCTCCAATCTACAAACGGTTTATCGATAGATACTTGACCAAACAAATAATCCACATCGTGATCAGGTTGAGTACTTCTAGATAGTATGACCGTCTTACTCGTGCTTGATGTGGCACCGCCCATTCCATCAGTTTGTTTAGCATAAGGATCTGGGCTACCCATCA
>QIJM01000030.1 GCA_003232445.1 Paraglaciecola arctica | reverse complement strand
GCCTCTTGCATGGACTTTTGAACACTTAGATTGCCGAGGAATGTTATGCCGCGTCAAGCTATGCCGTCCTTTGTTTTTACCTTTAAATAGCTGTAGTGGCATAGTTAAATTTGATGTTGAGATAACATCAAATTTATCAAGCGCACTGGGTGGGAGAGTTTGGAGGATTGACTCAATAGGAACAAGCTACAATCAACATGGTGTCAATATATTCACTTCCTCATTGAAAGGCAGTATTGGTAGAACTGAATGGAAATGGAGCGCAAACTGGCATTCGCATGCGTGAGGCTTCAATCCAAATTTTTCTAGTGCCGATATTAGTGTTATTAATAGTTACAAATCATATGGTGTAACTTGGCATATGTCCTATCAAGACGGTGGTGTGAGTAGATTGGTTAATTACTGAGAATGGTTATGAAAAAATTAGTTTTGATATTATTAAGTCTTATAAGTATTGCTTCGGCTAGCTTTGCAAAGGAATTAACAGATGTAAGTGGTTTGCCAATTATTTTCTCTGTGGATGAAGTTTTAATCAAAAAGCTTGAAGATATTGTTGATTATTCAGTTTCAATTAAAGGATTTCTATACTTAAGCCATAGGGATGATGTGGCTTATCTTTTTGATAATCTATCTAGCTTAACAGCATTTGAGGGGGGTACTGCATTATTGGTAAAAGTGCCTAATACATTACGCACAATTTTTGAAAAGCGAAGTCTATGCCATGTTGTTTTGAGAGGTGCTATTAAAAAAATGGCTTGTCTGAAAAAAATTTAATTTTAAGCGAAGTTTCTGATATATCTGTGTCTGAAGTTTTTCTTCCCTACGCTGCTAATAAGGAACAATTAGAAGACTATGTTTGTTTTGCACAAAAAATTAATACAACAAAGTAAAAACCAATCAATGGGGTCGAATACCCTTGGTCAAGTTACCACGGCAATGCACTGAATAAAGATGTAGTACTACTGTCGCCTCATCACTGTTATCAACCATTTTTGCCAATCAAGCTTTGCTAGATAGCGGCACTTATTCAAAGGAAGATTGGCAATGGTGCGTCATTAAATATTGCACATTTTTAACATTTCCATCTGTGTTGGCTGGCTTTACTTTCAGGGCGCAGGCCAATAAACCGTATACTTCTATGTTATCGAATGGCCTAGCCGTCAATTTGTTCTTAAATGCTGGGCCACTAGCAATGAAGGTAGCATGCATCAACGGATCTTGATTGTCATAACCATGAGTGGCAACAGAGCGGTCTAATTTAAGCATAGATTGGGGCTGACGTTTATCTCGACTAGCATAAATACTCCAGCCAGTATCAGCTAGCAACATTAGGTCAGGTTCCCTTTGTGGGTGGTCAAAATGGTAATTAGTCGGAAAAGCACCTCGGCGTAACACCCGCATTTTGGGGTGTGCCTTATGTAATTTTTTGTATGTTGCATCCACTAATTTAGGCTCGCCATACAGATTTAAAAATGGGGCGTGTACTGAATTATCATCATCAAACCAATCGGGTACTACGAAAGTAGATAAATCTACCCATGAGTCAAGGTTTATGACTCGTTGGTCAGATAAATTGGCCATGCCATGATCTGCCACAACCACTATATTTGACCGGTGTTTAAGTCCCAACTTGTTGAGTCCGAGCAGCAAATCACCAATGTGTTTATCAACCCTAGCGACTGCTTCTCGTTCTTGCACTGAATCCACACCAAATTTATGCGCCGCACTGTCGACTGCCGAAAAATATAGAGTGATTAGCCTTGGTCGTTCTCTTTCGGGGAGAGCAAGCCACTCTAGCACCTCTTCAACACGCTCTGCATAGTCTTTATTTTGTTGATATGGTTTCCAAAATGATGGGCGAACACCATTAATTTCTACTTCTGAACCCACCCAAAAATAAGTCGCCGCTTTTACCCCTTGTTTTTCAGCTGTTATCCAAATAGGTTCGCCGCCCCACCACTTAGGATCACTTACGTCTGTTTGACGATTAAATTTGCGACCTAATTCTCGGTCATAAAGGTAATTGGAAATAAAGCCATGATGTTTTGGGTGTAAACCAGTAGCTAAAGAATAGAAATTCACAAAAGTTTTAGTTGGCATGGCTGGGATCATATTAGCCCTTACGCCAGTGTCTGCTAATGACTGTAAATTGGGTGCAGGCATACGTTCCAAGGTATCTGCTCGCAGCCCATCCACTCCAATCATAATAACAATAGGATCTTCAATGGCTTCTGCAAAGGTAGTATCAAAGAAGCCTAATAAAATAAGTGTTAACAAGCACTTAAAATTAATTTTCAACATTTATATTGGACCTTATTCGATAAAGTAAAAAAGGAGTGTTAAAAAGAGTTGGCAGATTCAACTTTGAAGTGCATAACCCCTAAGCAGCTATAGCCACCATGTGTTCAGCCATTAATTTGGCTGGCGTTTTATAATTTAGTT
>QIJM01000295.1 GCA_003232445.1 Paraglaciecola arctica | reverse complement strand
CTATAGTCTGACCCAATACTCAGTAAGGCTTAAACAAGGGATGCTTGTGAACTACTACTTAATCACAGCAGGTTTTTTAAGTGGATCCGCTGCTTTGATGCATGTTGGTTGTATTATTTTCGGTGCGCCTTGGTATCGATTTTTTGGTGCCGGTGAACAGATGGCTGTCATGGCTGAACAGGGCATGATTAAGCCGACCATCATCACGTCGTTTATTGTTGTCGTGTTATCTATCTGGTCGCTTTACGCATTTTCTGCTGCGGGAATGATAGGGCGCTTACCATTTATACGCTTGGCGCTGATTGTTATTTCCGCTATTTATCTTGTGCGGGGGATAGCAGGCTTTTACTTTTTTTCTAACCCTATAGGCAGAAGCCCTGAATTTTGGGTTTGGAGCTCTGTGATTTGTTTGGCTATTGGCTTGGTGCATGTGATTGGATTAAAACAAGCTGTTTAGGGACGAATATTCTAGCGTTTTTGGTTTGTTTGACAATGAAGTAAAGGCTGTCAACGTAGAGTAGGCATCAATAAAAGGTTTGAACGCCAAACTAAGTCGGCTTACCCCCATTTTTGAAAACAACTGAATGTCTTTTTGATCGCCATTAATCATCAAATTGATTGGCATTGTTAATGTGTTTAATAGTGTTTGTACATCTGCTGTGTCGGTTAATCCAGGAATAAAACCGCTGTTTGCGCCTGCATTTGCGTAAAGTGTTAATCTCTCCATCACGGTGCTGAGCTTTATTTCATCAGCTACAAGGTTTTGTAGGTACACATCGGTTCTAACATTGATAAATAAGGTGTCTCCTACTTTGGCTCTTATGTTGTGAATTTTTTCAGTAAGCAACAACGGTGAAGATATTCCATCTTCAATATTGATACCTACTATCCCTGCCTCAACTAATCGATATACAAGCTCTGCAACTTGATCCATGTTGTCGCTGTAGCCATTTTCAATATCAACTGTGAGTGGCAGACTTATGACTCGTTGGATACGTTTTATTGCTGACAGCAATTCATCAGTGGGTAACTGAAACCCATCTGCGTAGCCTAAAGACCAGGCCATAGATGCGCTGCTGGTGGCTATGGCTTTAGCACCGTTTGACTGCACGATAGCAGCGCTGGCTGCATCCCAAACATTGTTAAGTAGTAATGGAGTGGAAGCGTTATGCAGGTTTTTGAAGATCAATGAATGTTGTGCATTCATAGGTTTTGTCCTTTCTCGATAATGATAAAAGCATACTCTAACAATCATCTGGAAAGGTTAATCGCCAAAAACGGAAGTGAACAGTGATGCTTTAATCCGAGCAGAGAAAATTGTGGTTAGCGTACGATCATGCGCTAACCATTAGGACTGATTAATTAATGAGCCTGACAGTCGTCACATGCTCAATATTACGGATCGCTTCAATTACCTGGCCATTTTCCATTTGTTCTACATCAAGTATATTGTAGGCCAAATCACCACGGCTTTTGTTCATCATATCGAGCACATTCACGTTGTGATCGGCCAGCACAGATAACACGCTGCCGAGAACTTTAGGTACGTTTTTATTGGCGAATATAATCCGTTGTCCTTCGCATCTTGCCATGCTCACTTCGGGGAAGTTAACTGAGTTTTTGATATTACCATTTTCTAGGTAATCCATAATTTGATCAGCGGCCATAATCGCACAGTTTTCTTCGGCTTCGGCAGTAGATGCGCCTATATGCGGCATGGCGATCACATCGCTTCGACCATAAAAAACAGGCTCTGGGAAATCACACACATAACCCCTTAATTTGCCACTATCAAGTGCCTTTATTATGGCTTGTGGATCGACAATAGACTCACGGGCAAAGTTGACTAACAGCATGCCAGATTTGGCTTGAGCGAGGGCATCTTCATTGATCATATGTTGAGTCGGTTTGATGGCGGGCACGTGCAAGCTGACATAATCACAACGGGCGAGCAGGGCGTACATGTTTTCGGCTTTTTGTACGTCGCTGGATAAACGCCAAGCGGCCTCGATTGATAATGCTGGGTCGAAACCTACTACATTCATGCCTAGCGCCAGTGCCATATCGGCGACTAATGAGCCAATTGCACCTAAACCGATAACACCTAAGGTTTTACCTTTGAGTTCATTACCTGCAAATTGTTTTTTTTGCGCCTCTAGGGTTTTGTGCAACTCACCTGCATCATGCACATCGTGCAAGGTGGTGACATGATCAATACCTGATTTTATACCGCGAGAGCCTAAAAGTAGCCCAGCTAACACCAATTCTTTTACCGCGTTAGCATTGGCGCCCGGAGTATTAAATACCACTATGCCTTTTTGGCTGTAGTCTGCAACGGGCACATTGTTTACGCCTGCACCAGCGCGTGCTACGGCAAGTACTGAATCTGCGAGGACTTCATTGTGTAATTTATGACTGCGCAATAACAGCGCATCTGGGTGGCCAATATCCGATCCCACTTC
>QIJM01000525.1 GCA_003232445.1 Paraglaciecola arctica | reverse complement strand
CTTAGGTCGTAATAAACGCGCCGGCTTTGTTTTAAAAACGGAGTCTGACAACGATGATTTAAGCGGCGAACAGCTAGAATACCAAATAGGTAAAAATTGGCGTCCCGGCGGGAAAATACTCCGTAGTGGCGCAGATTCAGGGCAAACGTGGATATTTGCTATTTTAGCCAACGATACCGAAGTAGGCAGTGCTTTTAGAGTTAAATCTTCGCCAAACACAATCTTCATTGTTCAAGCACTTCCCTATCCTTTACAATAACCTATAAAACTTTTTGACTGGAATAACATGAATATAGCCAATAATACTGTTGCCACTATCCACTTTACAGTTTGTTCATCTGACGGCACTCAAATCGACTCATCTAAAAATAGTGAACCTATGATTTTCTTGCAAGGCAGCCATTTTTTGATCCAAGGCTTAGAAGATGAATTAGAAGGCAAGACAGTTGGCGACAAATTTGTCATCGATATCGCCCCTAACCTCGCCTATGGCGAACGCCATGAAGAATTAGTCCAAGCGGTACCAAAGTCTATGTTTGAAGATATGGATGTCAATCCAGGTATGACCTTCAGAGCAACAACAGATGATGGGGAACAATCTGTAATGATTATCGACATCAATGATGAAGACGTGATCGTTGACGGCAATCACCCTTTATCAGGCCTAACCCTCAACTTCGATGTTGAAGTATTAGAAATCAGAGAAGCAACAGAAGAAGAAATTGCCCATGGTCACCCGCATACCGAAATGGGGTGTGAGCATACACATTAAACATAAAATCATAACAAATGACTATCACTTACCATATATAAGATAAGTGATAAACATGCAAAACTTACAACTATTACAAATCACTTCTCTTATGTGTTTTTACTACACATTATCGACGATAAATTTAAGCACAAACATCGACAGCCCCAAATAAAATCATTAAAATAATACCTTTAATAATACCTTTAATAATATTTGGTTATAAATAACAACCAAGGTTGGACAATCACAATATAAATGATTACATTTATCGCGTCAGTATTTTGAAAATTAGCTGTATAAACATTTGTTTTACATTAGATGAACTTCAAAAAAATACTCTTGCTTAATGCAAGGTTGCAAAACAAATAATAATATTGAAATAAAAACTAGGCAGAAAGGAAACTTAATGAAAAAACCAATAACCATAGCAACGTCAGCTGTGTTCTTCCTGATGAGCGGCTTAGCAGCCCAATCTCAGGCAGCTACACTGCAGGATGACAGTTTTACCACATACCAAGCGGCAACAGATGCTAAAAAACAAAAATCAGTAAAAAGAATAATCGAAACGATTTTTATTCCTCAAAAAGGAATGGAGGGTGAACAAAAATACATCATCCGTTTTAGTGAAGAACCACTAGCCACTTACGAGGGGACTATCAAGGGTCTCAAAGCAACGGCTATGAGTAAGAAAGGTAAAAGCAGCAAGCTTTCTTCCGGCAAATTAAATGTCAAGAGTAAAGACAGTAAAGCTTACCTTCGCCATTTGAGTAAGAGTCAGAGCGGGATGGAAAGGGCAATGGATAAAAAGCTAGCTCGTTCACTTCGTATCGATCGACGATTCAAAATAGCACTTAACGGTGCAGCTGTAACAATGACTCAGGAAGAGGCGCAACAGTTGGCGACCTTATCTGGAATAGCCAAAATCGAGATCGATCGCGAAGATATTCCCACTACTGACAGAGGACCAATTTATATCGGTGCACCTGAACTTTGGTCGGGTTCAGTAAACGAGATTGAAGCTAGAGGTGAAGGTATTGTTATTGGTATCCTAGATAGTGGTATTAATGGCGACCATCCATCATTTGCTGCAGTTGGTGGTGATGGTCATGAGCACATTAACCCATTAGGTGAAGGTAATTTTTTAGGTGAATGTGACCCAGCTAATGTCAACTTTAATGAAGACGTTGTGTGTACCAGCAAACTTATTGGCCGCTACCTCTTTATCAGTACATCTACTGAAACAACTTCAGAAGACACCGCTGGACACGGTTCGCATGTGGCTAGTACAGCAGCAGGTAATTTTATTGCAGCACCTGTACTCGATGCTGAAGGAAACCCTACTGGTTTAGATTTGGGTATATCAGGTGTTGCACCTCACGCCAACATTATTGCTTTTCAGGTTTGTGCTCCGAGCTGCTTCGCCAGTGACCGAGTTGCGGCAATCGAACAAGCAATATCTGATGGCCAAGTAGACATTTTAAATCACTCTATTGGTTCACCCAACCCCGTTACTATTAATCCTTGGACTGACGCTGTAGATTTAGCTTTCCTATCTGCACGCCAGGCGGGCATTACAGTAGTCAATTCAATTGGTAATAATGGTCCAGCTCCATCATCTTTAGGTAGCTCAGGCGCGCCTTGGATGACAAATGTTGCAAACTTTACCCACGATAGAGAAATTGCGCCTAAATTTATCAATGAATTTAGTGGTGGCGATACATCAG
>QIJM01000398.1 GCA_003232445.1 Paraglaciecola arctica | reverse complement strand
TGAGCCACTATATCTAGTGGCGTTACTTCGAAATCTACACTATCTAACAATTTGTCTGATGCCAAGCTTTGTGACATGTTTTTTTCCGATTCATCCACTTTTTTGCTTGATGCAGACAAAATAAGATGTTGAAACTCCTCATTAATATCTTCTACACATGTCACCAACTTTGCCCCCTGTTGAATCAAATGATGGCATCCTGCAGACATGGGGTTGTGAATATTTCCCGGTAGCGCAAATACTTCTCTGTTTTGCTCTAAAGCACATCTTGCAGTAATTAACGAGCCACTCTTTATTGCCGCTTCGACAATAAGAGTACCAACAGACAAGCCACTGATAATACGATTTCGTCTTGGAAAGTATTCTGGTCGTCCAGGTGTATTGGGTGCAAACTCAGAAATAATCACACCATCACTCTGCAAAATTTGCTCCGCTAATTTAATATGGCGTCGCGGATACATTTTATCAATAGCGGTACCCAAAACAGCTATAGTAGTAAAACCTCCTGATACGGCACCTTGATGGGACAGTCCATCAATACCAAGGGCTAAACCACTGGTAATTGTCCAACCACATTCGCTTAAACGGCTAGCAAAAAATTTGGCGTTTTCTTTACCCTGTGGGCTTGGAGCTCTGCTTCCCACTATCGCGATTTGGTAATTGCTTAAATGCTTAGGATCGCCATAGCCGTATAGTAGTGGAGGCGGGCTAGAAATCTGCTTAAGTAAGTCTGGGTAACTAGGATGATCGAAGTGCAGTAAAAAGCGGTTATCCGCAGTATTGAACCACCGCAAGCTAGCGTGGACGGCACTCATATCGGGATGCAAAATTACTTCAATTTGCTGGTGGTTAAAACCTATTTCATCGAGGGCGGTTTTTGATACAGCGAATAACTCAGAAAGACCAATATCAAATTTTTGCTTTAATTTTTTCAATCTAGCGACCGAAAAATTGGGAACCTGAACCAACTTCAACCAATTTTCCAGCTCGATGTTTTCACTATCACCTAACTCAACATCCTGTTGCATGTTTTGCTCCCTAGATAGTCCCAACTCAAGTTAGTTAGGGTTTAGCGACTATCATCCCTCTTTTTATGACTTTAGCTGATTTAGTAATAAGTGCATAACTTGCAGTATCAAAAGCTTTAAATACAACCACTTCGCCAATCTTTAACGCGGGTTGAGTAATTTCATTACCCTGACTAAAAGCGCTGCGGATCATGTCAGTTTCGCCTTCATATTTGGGTTGTTTACCGTCAATTATTTTCGGTCCTTGGCTGTATATACCCATTATAGTGCCAGCAGAAACTTGATCCGCACCAATATCCAGTACCACCACATTATATTTACCCAACAAATTATGTTGCTCTAAATCGTCAATGATATAACCCGTCTGACCTTCTGCAGCCTTTAGCAAAATTTCATCCGGTTCGTTTGTAACTGCCGGAATGATTTTATCGCCTCGCTTAACTTCTAGTTTAGCTTGCAATATTTTAATCAATCTTTGTTTACCTAAATCAGCATCTACTAACTTAGCTTTGGCTAGATGGCGTATTTGTAAACCGATAAAGTTGCCATCCATGTCGTACAGCTCATTTTGCTTTCTAACAATGTTTAAGTCTTTTTTACTGCGACGGGATCCCTTTCCAAGTACTAAGTTATCAGTGGCGTAGCGCACGGCTCCCTCCTGATCACCCAGAACATATGGGTAACGGTCATAAGCTTGTTGCGACATAATCATCTCGTTTTCAATATAGGGTTTGATGACTGACCACGGTAACGCAGGTATAGCTTCTGGAGTTTTGAACGATTTAGAGCCCTCTGGAGAAAGCTTTATTTCAGGCTTTGCTAACTCTCTCACCACCTCAAGAACAATTTCACCTTTTTCATTCTTAACCAAGCGTAACTCGTCGCCGGGGTAAATAAGATGGGGATTAGTGATATGTATATTGGTGCGCCAAAGCTGGGGCCATTGCCAAGGTTTATCCAAATACATATTGGATATATCCCACAAAGTATCACCTTTTTTTACCACATAAACTTCAGGAGCGGTGTCTTTGACTAAAATGCTATCTGCGAAGCAATATACTGGCATGAGCACCAACAGTATCAGCAACCTAATTATTTTTTTGCTCGTCATTCTTATATACACCTTGATGCAGTGATTATTATGTTTTGGATCAATTTACGCTAGAATAGCGCAGGTTGAAATGTATTAAATAGTCAATTCTATTTGATCGTATACTAAATAATACACACACCAATATTAACTCCCTCACTGTAGCGTAAAGTTACTATTGGTTACATTAGTTCCTGAGTCTGAGGCTCATTATAGTTGAATAATACAATGGCAATATTTGATGTACTGCGTTTTCCTGATGAGAGATTGCGCACAGTAGCAAAAAAAATAGAAAAAGTGGATAAATCTATTACCGCTCTAATCAGCGATATGTTCGACACCATGCGTGACGAAGACGGTATTGGGTT
>QIJM01000674.1 GCA_003232445.1 Paraglaciecola arctica | reverse complement strand
GAAACAGGTAGCACTTTTGTTGAGAATGCGATTATCAAAGCGCGCCATGCTGCAAAGCAAACAGGTTTACCCGCTATTGCTGATGACTCGGGTTTGGCAGTGGATGCCCTTAGTGGCGAACCCGGAGTATATTCCGCACGTTACTCGGGAGCCCAAGCTACCGATCAGAGCAATATCACCAAGTTGCTTATCGCGATGGCTGATATTCCAAAAGAGAAACGCCAAGCCAAGTTTTTATGTGTTTTGGTATTTATGCGCCACGCTGATGACCCCATGCCTATTATTTGCCAAGGAGAATGGTTTGGCGAAATCACCACTGAGCAACAAGGTGAAAATGGCTTTGGTTATGATCCTGTTTTTTGGGTCGAAGAACAGAATTGTAGTTCTGCCCAATTGGCGGCTGAACAAAAAAATGCCTTAAGTCACCGTGGTAAAGCCTTAAAACTGCTGTTAGCCCAACTACAAAATCAAATTGGTTAACAGCTTGTCACAACCACCACTTACGTTAAAACTGCCGCCTCTCTCGTTGTATATCCATATTCCTTGGTGTGTGCAAAAGTGCCCTTATTGCGATTTTAATTCTCACGGGCAAAAACAACAGGTGTTACCTGAAACTGAATATGTCAGCCACTTGTTAGATGATTTGGCTGAAGATGCTAAATTGGTAGGCGACAGAGCTATTCACAGTATTTTTATTGGTGGTGGTACACCGAGTTTATTTTCGGCACAGTCGATTAACACTCTTTTAGTTGGAGTGAAAAAACGAGTCAATTTATTAGCCGATGCTGAAATTACTATGGAAGCGAATCCCGGCACAGTCGAAAGCCAACGTTTTGCTGATTATGTCAAAGCAGGCATTACCCGTATCTCCATAGGCGTTCAAAGTTTTCAGCCAGACAAGCTATCAACTCTAGGGCGTATTCATGATGAAGATCAGGCACTTAAGGCTGCGGAATTGGCCAAGAGTATAAGCCTGAATAGCTTTAACCTAGATCTGATGCATGGTTTACCTAAGCAATCTTTAGAAGATGCTTTGTTTGATTTAAATACTGCCATCGCCCAACAACCTCCTCATTTATCTTGGTATCAATTAACTATTGAACCGAATACTCAGTTTCATTCCAAACCGCCTAAATTGCCAGAGGATGAGCTGTTGTGGGATATCCAAGAGCAAGGTGATGAGTTACTTAGGCAAGCGGGATTCGAACAATACGAGATATCCGCATACAGTCAAGCAGGGCAACAATGTCAGCATAATTTGAATTATTGGCGTTTTGGTGACTACTTAGGCATTGGTTGTGGCGCACATGGTAAAATGACACTGGCCAGTGAAAATCAGATAATTCGTACGGTGAAGGTCAAGCACCCTAAAGGTTATATGGATTTAACCCGCGGTTATACTAGCGATAAAAAAGTCGTGCCTAGAGAAGATTTGCCCTTTGAGTTTTTTATGAATCGCTTCCGTTTACTTGAACCATGCCCTAAGTCGGATTATTCAGACTTTACTGGTTTGCCCCTAGATAACGCCACCAAACAAAACCTACAAAGTGCGTTAACTCGTGGGTTGTTAGTTGAGTCAGGTGATGAATGGCAAGTCACACCTTTAGGCAGGCGTTATTTAAATACGTTATTGGAAATGATGGTCTAGATACCAATTTGAGTAAAAAACAGGGTATTTCTGATAATTAAAAGGGTGATGCATTATTCATTAAGACAAGCATTTGTGCCCGTTAACAATACATTGTATGGCTCTAACTCTTTAATTGAAGCTCTGAGTCTATCTTCTAACTTATCTAATTCTTTGAATCTATTACAAAACCATTGAGCTTTAAGCTTTAGAGTTTCGGCTTTTGGGCCCACAGTTTGACTAATTTCTTCGCCCATGGTCTCTAATTGTTTAGCTATGGCAGCAATTTTTTCTTCACTACCTTCACCATTAGCCACCAGCCCACCGATGGCCGACAATATGCCACCAACAGAAGTACTCATTGCTTCTTCTAGCTGTTCTTCCAATTCACGGTCGACCAAATCATTTACTTGCTCAAGATTGCCAGGGCCCATATAAAAATTGTCGTTAGCACGGATAAACTTTGCTTTGACACTCATTTGCACACGTTCGAGGGACTTTTGCAGTCTTTTCTGACTTTTATCATCTTTCACTAAGCCGCCGTACACTTGCTCTATGGTCTCTACAGCAAGCTCTACACCTTCTTTTGCCAACAATATCATTTTAGGCACAACATGATGGATACCAGCAGACAACTCAGTAAGATCCCGCTCTTGTTGCTCATTCAGGTCAATCCATTCACCTTTAACAATAAGCTGCGAAGAGTAATTGATTTGGTACACAGCCCGACCACCATGTCCAATAACTCTGATCTGTTGCTCGCTCACTACGACACCGTAATCAAGAGACACCTCACAATCTGCGCCAGCATACACATTGGAGCTTAATAGCAGTAAAGTGAAAATTAAGAAACGCATAAA
>QIJM01000098.1 GCA_003232445.1 Paraglaciecola arctica | reverse complement strand
TCAAATGATGTATTGCCGCCTAGTGTGATGATGGACAATATGCCTAGCTGGGAGTTTGGTGCGTTAGAAATGATCCGAGATTTGGCCTTGGCGATGCGTAAAGATTTTAGTCGCTCACAGAGCCAGTCTTTAGAAAACCCTTTTTTAACCAAAGCCCAACCCCAATTCAATATAGATAGCTTAAGCTGGTTGTTGCCCTCAGCAGAGTCCAAGTATCAAGAAGGCATCGATAATTTATATGCTTACAGAAGTAGCTTATCTGATAGCCGCCAACAACAGGGGCAATTTTATGCTCGAGCAGATAATTTAAGAGATTGGCTAAAACAGCTAGAGAAACGTTTAGGTAGTTTCTCGCAACGTTTGAGTGCCAGTGTGGGTCAAGCGCGTATCGATACTAGTTTAGCAGGGGATGCTCAAGCTATTCAGTCTACACCAACGGAAAATAGGTTGATTGATAAAACCAGCTGGTGGCAGTTAGACGATAATTTTTACGAAGCTAGGGGCGCCAGCTGGGCATTGATACATTTCTTAAAAGCAGTAGAAGTGGATTTTGCTAATGTACTTAAGAAGAAAAACGCCACGGTTAGCCTACAACAAATAATTCGTGAATTGGAGGCAACGCAAGAGCCTTTATGGAGCCCAATAATATTAAATGGCAGTGGTTTTGGTACGTTAGCTAATCACTCGTTAGTGATGGCGAATTATATTTCTCGGGCAAATGCTGCTCTAATCGAGCTCAGTGAGCTGCTTAATCAAGGATAAATTATGAAGAAAACTGTCTTATCACTAGGCTTAATTACACTGTGCTCAAGTTATACAAGCCAAGCAGATACGCTGCTTGGATTATATGCGGGTGTGCAAACATGGGGCATGGAAACTTCGGGTGGCTTTTCAACAGATGGTACTAATGTTGATTTTAATTTTAATCATACAGTTAGAGTCAATTTTTATGCAGCCTTGGAGCACCCGATACCACTTATTCCTAATATTAAGTTGCAACGAACGAATATGGATACCGATGGAGATGCTACCTTAAACACTAATTTTACCTTTGGTGGTGAACTGTTTGCATTGGATACAGTGGCAAGCAGTTTTGTACAATTAGATTCAACAGATATTATTTTGTATTATGAACTGCTTGATAATGATTTGATTAGCTTTGATGTAGGTTTGAACGTCAAGTATGTCGATGGTGAATTATCAGTTAGGGCACAAGACGACCCAAGTTTACGTGCTTTTGAGGCGTTTTCTGGCCCAGTACCCATGGCATATTCGAGAATTGAAGTAGGGATCCCTTTTTCCGGTTTCGGTGCATTTGTTGAAGGAAGCTTTTTAGCAGTTGATGACCATACTTTATCTGATTTCCAAGCGGCTATTACTTATAGTTTATTAGATAATATTGTCATCGACTTGACCTTCCAAGTGGGATATCGAGCGGTTTCTTTAGAGCTTGACGATCTTGATGATATCTTTTCTGATCTTGAATTTAAGGGCGCATTTGCAGGCGTAGAGGTTCATTTTTAGCCTTTCAGCTCATTAAGGAATAAAAAATTAGTTTTTATTCTTTCCGGTTATGTCCTTATATCGCTAACCTATAGTTGTATTAACAACGGTTAGCGATTCTATGTCTTCAGTAATAAATCAAGCCACTGGGCTTGTCGCAGGTTTAAATGAAAACCAGTGGTCTCAAATTAATCAGGCTACGGCTGCACTTAATCCACAACAACTGACTTGGTTGAGTGGTTACTTGGCCGGATTGGCGCAAGCAGGTCAGCCGACTGTTTTACCTCAACCTGATAGCAGCCCAGCAAAGTCTTTGACTATTTTGTATGGTTCGCAAACCGGTAACGCCAAATCTGTTGCGCAGGAATACAAAGCTAAATTAGATGCGCTAAATGTTCCCGCTAAAATAGCCAATATGGCTGACTACAAGCAGAAGCAGCTGAAAACAGAAAATCATGTGATCGTCATTGTCAGCACCCATGGTGAAGGCGAAGCGCCAGATGACGCTGTGGCATTACACAGCTTTTTAGTTGGAAAAAAAGCGCCTAAACTCAACGACTTAAACTTTGCTGTTTTGGGCTTAGGTGATACAAGTTACGAGTTTTTTTGCCAAACAGCCAAAGACTTTGACAAACGTTTACAAGACCTAGGCGCAACACGAATTACTGACCGTGTTGATTGTGACGTTGATTATGACGCAGATGTAACAGCTTGGTTCGAAACCATCACTCATCAGGTAAAAGATGAGCTAGGTGCAAAAAGTTCACAATCTGTCGCACCATCGTTGAATATGGGCATTAGTGCTGTAGCGGTCAATCAATACACCAAAAAAGCTCCATATACTGCAACCTTACTCGAAAGTCAGAAGATTACTGGCCGAGATTCGGTTAAGGATATCCGTCATGTTGAGATATCCCTTGAGGGTTCAGGTATTCAATACCGTCCAGGTGATGCATTGGGCGTTTGGTTTAAAAATGATATAAACCTAATCGATGA
>QIJM01000381.1 GCA_003232445.1 Paraglaciecola arctica | reverse complement strand
TGTTGTTCCCTTGATGTCGGCTGATTGGAGGCCGAATATCATGCGGGAATTATTCAGGTAAAAGAAGATGCAGATCGCCAGACGCTTACCTATATTTGGTGACAACGCCACTATATTAGTTGGAAGTAGTAACACCCAAACTATATCCAATATCAACGTAAAGGGCGATTTTAATGCCTTGGCAAAAACTCTTGAAAATAATGGTGTATCAGATTCAGATATTACTGCACTTAAAGACGCCATTGACCAAGACTCATCCATCATAAATGATGATTCAAAGGTATTTGGACCAGCTGTTAAGTCATGGTTGCAAACAATGTTGTCAAAGGCAGTCGAAGCATCATGGAACATTGAACTTGGTGTTGCGAGTAGCCTCTTGGCAACAGCATTAAATAGCTTTTATGGCTGGTTTTGAGAACACACATAACAAGGCGCTGCAGCTGACAGCCAACCCGCTACGCGGTTTGTCCGCAGCTGAGCTTAGACGTTATATGCTTTGTCTTCAAATTGTTTTTTGTGTAGATTATTGTTAGAACCCAATTAGAATTACGGGAAGATTTATGAATACAAACAGTAAGATGAATCACTTTATAGCTTATGGTTTAATAATAGGCTCTTTAATTGGAACATTTTTGGATATGTATGAAATAGCAGTTTTTGGTGCTGCTGGCCTTGGAATAGTGTATATGCCAATGGCAGGCCTTTTAATAGGCGCTGTTATCGGAAGATTTTCAAATAGAAAGAACGAAGAGACAAATTCAAAATAAAATCATATAACAAATAGCTCAAAATTGACCATTTTATACGCCGCTTCTTTTCACTGCGCTCTGTATAAACCGGCAAGTTAGCTTGGCGTTGTGTTTCAGATGTTTGAACGATGCGCATCTATCATTGTAAGTTCAGCGGCAATAATGTACGCTTAAATGTACAACTAAACGTACATTGAGGTAGAAATGTCTAAGGTTAAAATAGTTGAAGATATTCGACCATTGTCCGAATTTAGAGCAAGTGTAGCTTCTTTCGTTAAGCAGATTCACGAAACTCAGCGACCGTTAGTACTGACCCAGAGAGGGCGAAGTGTTGCCGTTCTCATGGATGCCCAAAAGTTTGAATCGATGCAAGAGCGTCTAGACATTCTCGAAGATATTTATCGAGCTGAGGAACAACTCGCTACTGGTGAAGGTATTCCTCACCAAAAAGCAAAAGAAGCGTTGCTTGAAGGTATTACTCGTTGAAAATTGAGTGGTCTCCACTTGCGTTAGAAAGAGCGGAAGATATAGCGCGTTACATCGCGCAAGATAACCCTTATGCGGCTGTCACCTGGGTGACTGAGCTATTTGACACAGTCGAACGACTGACTGATTTTCCGGAAAGTGGTCGGGTTGTGCCTGAAGTAGGTGTTCGTCGAATCAGGGAAATAATCTATGGTCCGTATCGTGTGATCTATAGTTTGAAGGACAAAGTCGAGATTCTAACTGTGCGACGTGGGAGTCAGATTCTGCGTTTGAACGAAATAAATGAGGATACAACATAACAAAGCGTTCAAGTACGTTCCGGCCTTCGGCCTCCACCGGACGCAGCTACGCTACGCCGCTTAACTTAGTCGTTATGTGTTTTCGAAGAACAATTTCATTTTCGAACCGGTGAATTCGAATGTGTAAAGTTTAATATTTCACCAATTAACTTGAGAATATAATATGAGTAAAGGTACAGTAAAGTGGTTCGATGCAGGCAAAGGTTTTGGTTTTATTACTCCTGAAGATGGTGGTAAAGATCTTTTCGTTCATCATTCAGAAATTCAAAGTGGTGGAGATTATGCATCTCTTAATGACGGACAGGCGGTAGAATTTGAAGTAGGCCAAGGCCAGAAAGGACCTTGTGCTAACAAAGTTGTAGCAATTTAGTAATAAACACACGACAAATCGCATAACTTGACCGGCGCAAACGACGCGCCGTCAAGCTAACTCAAGCGTTATGTGTCCGAGTTACCCACAATTGGTAGACATTTAGTATCTTATCAATAAAGTTAAAGGAGAGATTTATGGCTAAAGGCCAAGATTCAAAAAAGACAGTTAAAAAGAAACCTGAAAAAACGTTGAAAGAAAAGCGCGCCGAGAAAAAGGAAAAAAAGGCGAATAAGCGATAGGCATGGTTCTCAATGAGAAAATGCTGAAACCGAAGAGAATCTGTAATGAATCAAAATTCCGGGATTAGCACAAAACAAGTGTCATGAGGTCTGACAAATCAATCTAAATCGCCACTTCAAAATGGAGTCAAAGCTTATGATTTGGCTTTATTGGGGAACAGTGGTCTGCCAATGTCAAGAGCACATAACAAGGCCGGTCAAGCTGACGTGGTGCTGCGTCGCTTTCGCTCCTTACACCACGCAACTTACCGGCGACGTTGCCATTAAGCAGTCTGATGCCAATAGGCACACATTTGTGCTATGCTTCTGTCTATGAAGCCGATTAACTGGAATTCCACAAAGAACCAACAGCTAATCGCAGAGCGCGGTATTTCCTTTGAGGATATTGTCTTTTATATACAACAAGGACAATTGCTGGATGATATTGTGCATCCAAACAGCAACAAATATCCAGAGCAGCGCATATTCGTTATTAGCGTTGATGGTTATGTGCATCTAGTGCCATATGTTGAAAACCGAAAAGAGATTTTTCTCAAAACCGTTATTCCTAGCAGAAAAGCTACGAAACAGTATTTAGGATAAAAGTTATGAACGAATATAAACTTAGCTTAGAGGAGAAAGAAATTCTTGATGCTTTTGAGGCAGGAGAACTCAAGTCCGTACTTACTCCCGAACGTAAAAAATACCTTCAATCAGTAGCAGAAGAAACCTTCAAAAAAGATAAGCGTATTAATATCAGGATTTCAAATCGAGATTTGGCCTTATTGCAAAGGCGTGCACTTGAAGAAGGAATCCCGTATCAAACTTTAGTCTCTAGTGT
>QIJM01000023.1 GCA_003232445.1 Paraglaciecola arctica | reverse complement strand
CAATGATTTCCAGTGTAATCTTTACCAATGTTGATAGCCATAAACTGGGGGGGTGAAAATTTGATTAAAATGGCTTATTTCGACAGCCTAGTGTAATCCTCCCCCAACAATCTGAGTAACAACCTTGATGTCAGCTTCATTACTTTCATTCCAGCTACCAATAAGAGTTGCGACAGCTAATTTTTGTGCAGTAGCGTGATGATTCCAATCCGTCGCAACTAGCTGCACCTCACCGTCACCTTCTACATTTTCCTTAGCAAGATCTTTAGGTATATAGATAATTTCTGGTTCTTGGAAATGTTCAACCAAATCGTTAGTTAGTGTCTTGAGGGTGATTGTCCCAGCAGATTGATTAAAATCCTGTACTTCATTGACTATCTGATACCAAATTTTATCGGGAATATCTTTATTGAATTGTGCAATATGAGATTGTAAAAGTGATGAAACAATACTTCCCTTTTTTGCAAGGTCATAACCAAGCAAGTGAAAATGCTTAAGGAACTGATATAGCTCTTCTTCTGCAACATCATTGCCTTTATTGGCCACTTTGAGCTGAACTCTAAAGGCTTCCAGTTTGTTCCTGATATTATCAGAGCAAAAATTAGCACGTTCTACTTGGGTTATAAATTCCTCAGCATCGCGTGTATGGCGGGCTTGCTCTAAAAGTCCATTAACACCATCAGTATCCGTGGTGTTGATTGGCCCAGTGATTAAGGCTATTACATCTTTTCCTTTGGTAAAGACATCAAGGTTATTAAAGTCATTCCAAGCAGCTTGAATAACCTCTGCAAACAATTTGCTCTTTGTCGTGATTGCTATTGAGTTTTTTACCTGCCCAAGTAATCGACGGCGTTCATTATTAACAGGGTTTTCAACGAAAACTATCAGGTCATCTGTAGCATAACCGGCTACTGCACCTTGTAACTTTATCTCTACGATTGGCCATGAGGGCAAGCAGGGTGCGTAACCTCCACTTAGCATTAAGGTGACGAATGTGGCCTGAATGTTGGCCTCAAATCTGGCTCCACCACTGCCTGTCGAAAAAGGGTTACTTAATTGTTTTCCATCCGTTGTCATTTATTGAAGTAATTCCTTCATACTTTGATTTTGTTTTTATCAATGCGATGCCACTTGTGCCGTATAACGCCTTGCTCACCGGCAATTCAAAGTGGCACGTTTTTGCTGTTTTATAGCAAAACAAGTGCCGCTTTGAATTGTCCGGTGCAGCTATTTGTTAGATTTTTTAAAAACTTATATGTTATTCACATTGTTTTGGCGTTGCCTTACAAACAACAAGCCTTTGCTGTTGCGCTAGCACATCAGCTTCATCTTTAAGTTTTTTAGTTTCTTTTTCATCCGTAGTAATGTAAGCGTCATTTAATGCTTTAATTGATGATCCAAAATCTTTTATACCACTAACTGAACCATATTTTAAGGTTTTAATTTTACCTGACTCATGTAATGTTAAGTTTATTAAATTTTTCCCAAATAATGGCGGCTTTGGTATTGGGACGTAGTACGATTTACCCCATTGTGGAACATTAACTTTAGCTTCAAATTTTTGTATTTTCTTTGAGCCTAAAGTTCTGCGCTCAATTATAATAGTTGCTATATTTGGTTCTACGAGCATTATTGAACGACCCTCCTTATAAGAATTTATTAAAGGAAGGTGTATGTCAGATTGCTTAAGGGATGAAATTGATGAGTAAGATATTATTCCTAGTGCATCTTTAATCTTCATATATAGTGATTGTGGATATCCATCGATTAAAAATGGCTCAAGACTATGCGTATTCTTATCAGTGAAATTAATGCTTGATCTTAATACTACAGAAAGCGGCAATGGTTTTTTGTCTTTTTTACCGGCAACCATATTTACGATATTACATGCAGCTACGATTTTTGTTTTTATTGCTGGTGAGGGCTGACGATGCTCAGTGCTTTTTATTCCAGCTGCTGGCACTAAAGACACTAGTGTATCTATAATTTCACTTCCAGCTCCTGTTGAATCAGCCCCAAAACCTAGTAATCTACCGTCTTTTGATAATGTTATGTTGGCATTTCCTGTTGAGTACCATGTGTCTAGTTCAGAAATATTAATTTTTTGAAGTTTGTCTGAGCCCGCATAATAAATAGGAAAGAACTTTACGCTCGTCACAACAATAGGTTTAGATGTGTTGATACAGCTCACTGTTTGATTAACAACTATTTTGACTTTGCTTTTAGGAAGATGATACCCGATAGTGGTGTCTGGCATACTTGCGCAACCAAAAAACGTGGTTGTAATTAATATTATAAATATATATTTAAGTTTCATAATCATAAGTTTCTCCTTTGGTTTAAATTTTCAAGCTAACGCTTAGTTAAGGGGCGTAGTGAACGGGCGCTTTTTTTGCGTTCTTTGCAAAAAAAGCGCGGGTTCACGGAGTCCCTCTTGAACTTTTTGTTATACGATTGCATCAATTTTTCCGGAGAACCATACCGACTGATGGTTTCATTCCGA
>QIJM01000682.1 GCA_003232445.1 Paraglaciecola arctica | reverse complement strand
TAAATCAGCAAATCATATCTTATGAACTTATGGGACGTGTATGTAAAGAAAAAAACAAGGAAAGTGGGCCAGGGCTTTTTACCCTTGAAACCATGTCGGCTTCCCTCGGAATGGGTGGCCGCCTTGCGTTGGAATCAGTACCTGGCTTGACACGGAAGGTGCAATGTAGGATAATAGCATGGAAGGGTAGTTAGTCAACGTAGTCAATAACGTCCCCTACCTGTTTCCCGTCCCCTACCTGTTTCCTACCTGCTTTCCATAAGTCAACTATTCTATCCGTCTGGTGAATGCTCTGGTTCGGCATTTTAAGCATTAGTTAAGTATGAGATTGAAGGTATAAACGGTATTTCACTGCAACAAATTTCGATATGTTGCAAATCCTCACTGCTTTCCAGTGATTCCTTTATATCGATTGCAATCTCTTTTTGCATTCTGGATGGACCAACAATTATTCTTTTGATTACAGAAGGGAATAGTTTGAACTCTATATAAGGCACACGTCGTCCTCCAGAAAATCGATATTTTACTTCTTTATGTCTGTACCAAAAGTGAAAAAAACGAGTCTCATTTTCCTCAGAAAAACCAGGATGTTTTATAAGTCCAATAAAGCAGAAGAAACTTAACAAACTATGAATATCTTCTTTGACGACACCATTTATAAGGGTTTTATCTGACGCTAAATCAGTAATGGCTTTTGTGTATTTTTCACTCGAATAGTAATCAACCTTTGTAGGTGACTCAAAACCAGATGTTAGATTGTTGTTCAGCTCTCTTCGACTATCATCTATCCCTAACAGGTCAAAAGCCATACAAATATTTCCATAGTATTTATATTGACTCAGAAGGTCTGGTGTACCCGAAAAGCTGGCAATATATGTGTTTTTTAAACATGTTTCGTAAATTTGATTTACTTTGCCAATGTGCTCTGAGTTTTCTCCGATCATTTCCAACAATGGCTCATAAAAATATCGGCCTTCCATCCAATCATTTAAATATCGGATGTTTGTCATCCATAGTTTTTTCTCAGATAATATACCAGTAACACCCTCAAGATTTGTGTAATGATAAATATAGCTCACGTCGTCTTGGGAAGGTGTAAAGATCGGAAATTTATGTTTTTTCATGCTTTATATTTAGTTGCCGAACGACAAGCTCAGCAGGCGCGTTAGCGCATCCGCTGAAGCGACTCGTTAGGTTTCATAGCCTCAAACACTAACAGGCCCAAAATGAAAATTGTATTCGACCCTACTCAGTATCAATCTATTAATACACTTCACCTTAACTTTGCCCTCTTTCAATGGACGCCCGAAAATTGCGATGTTTTGAATCGTAATAGCTTGTTCAATTTCTTGGTATTCAGGAATTCTCCGATTCGATATGCCATAAACAGTCTGAAGCGGCATAACACCACACCGTAGTAAGCTGAAGTAAGAAGGATAGATTACGCCATCAAAACCAGCTTTCTTTGCTGATGACGCTATTGACCTGGTAATTTCATAGGAGTGCTTAGTTGCCAGAAAAACCATATGTACTGCCATGTCCAAGCTTTCAAACTCGGTAATGTTTTCCTCTTTTAGCAGAATTGATAAGTCTATTAGTCTTAACTGTTCTCTGGGATGTAAAGTTGCAACAAACAGATCATCCTCAGCGGTAACCCGGCACTCATGAACACAAACATCTAAGTCAGGTGACACGTACAAAGCTGGAGCCTCTTTGGAGTCAAGCCTTCCAAAGGTTTCCACATGCTCTGGTGGGCTGTCATACTCAGCCCAATTATCGGGATCATATGGTGATTTACGAATTCTGTAGAATATTTCGTGGTTGTCGATTGTTCTACTTGGATATTCATTAATTATTCTTTCAATTACAGCGTCCCTAGTTTTCGTGTTTTGCAGAGCTTTGAGTGGCTCTACTTCACCGACCATCCATAGCCGTGGTCCATAATGAAAAAAGCCTATCCCCAAGATCCTCTCAAATATTTTTATATCATCCTTTAGCCAAGGAGATACTTGAATTGATGTTTTTTGGTGTTCGTTAAACTGTACCATAGGTGCGGCACCATAGTCGCATTTATGGAGTGAACCCCAAACGAAAAAACGGTAAGCCAGATGTTCAAGTTGCACAGAGGACAGTTTTTGACCGTTATTCTTAAGACATATCGGGCACTTATTATCATTCAATGTGCCGATTTTTTGTGCATCGAGCTTCAAACCAATATCATTAAAGCATTCAGAACAAGCTACATGACTGTCTTCTTCGTTCATCTTAAAAACCTAACAAATGATTGTGCAATTTCTGTATATCTCCTGAGTTTACACGATTAAAATGATATTTGACAAGTTTTTTACTGGTTATTTATAATGAACTAACTGTATATCATGATATACAGAGAGGTGGATGAGACCTAAACCTCGATCCCCTCACAATAACGCCTTCCTCAACGATTCCCCCGATTCCTTCAGCAGCCTCCCTGCATTGTCATGATCCAGGCCTTTCAGGTACATCAGC
>QIJM01000537.1 GCA_003232445.1 Paraglaciecola arctica | reverse complement strand
GTTTGTTGATAATTTAAAACAGCTGTACCATTGATGTGCACAGACGATAACGCAATGCCCTCACCATCCAAAACAAGTGGTTTGTTATGTTGCCCGTTTCTGGTTACCTGCGAAACACATATCACTTTTGTGCTTGTTTCAAGCAAGGTAAATTCTAGTTCTACGTGATTGATTAAAAAGTCAGGTTGTTGGTAATCGGCTCGTTTTTTTACAGCAGGAATAGTAGTGGACATCATATCCTCAAAAAATGAATGAGATTTAACGGGGCATACAAGACTTGCTGGCGGTGCAGCAAGTCAACGTACTCAGGCTTTTGTTGCCAATGGCTCTTGTTTAAGAGCAGATTTAGGAACAGGTATACGTAAAATTTTAATACCTAAGTAAGCATAAATAATGGCTAGAACTGGGTTAACTAAATTAAAAAAGGTATAGAAAATATAATCTAGCGGGTTAACTGCCAATACGCCGTGCATATAAACACCACAGGTGTTCCATGGAATAAGTGGCGAGGTTAATGTTCCGCCATCTTCTAAGCTACGGGATAAATTTAGTTGATGTAATCCACGTTTTTCAAATTCATTTTTGTACATTCTGCCCGGCATCACAATCGCCATGTATTGGTCGGCGGTAATAATATTAGTGCCAATGCAGGTTAAAATGGTTCGGGTGATCATATCCCCTGCCGTTGTCGCACCTTTCAAAAACGCACTTACCGCTCTTTTAAGCAGTCCGACTCTTTCCAATACGGCACCAAATGTCATTGCACACATAATTAACCAAATAGTGTTCAGCATGCTCGACATGCCACCGCGACTTAATAAGTCATTAAGAGTCTCGCTAGGGGTTGAGAAAGATACACCATCAAACAATGCCGTCCATACCACTATGATTGAACCTCGAAGTGCACTTACGCCCTCACCTGCTAAGCTTGCAATGACTTCAGGTTGAAAGATTGCAGCCCATATTCCACCTAACAATGCGCCTATGGCTACAGCAGGAAATGCAGGTACTTTCTTAATCGCCAAGGTTAACAATACCACCAAGGGTATTAACATATGTAAGCCCAAATTAAACTCTTGTTGCAACAAGCTTTGCATTTCTTCAATGCCACTGGCTGAATCAGGCACATCAGCGCCTAAACCAATAACCACAAATAGAATAAGGGTGATGATAATGCTCGGCACAGTTGTCCACAGCATGTATTGGATATGTTCAAACAAATTAGTACCCGCTATAGCCGGTGCCAAGTTAGTTGTCTCTGAAAGAGGTGATATTTTATCACCGAAATAGGCACCGGAGATAATGGCGCCCGCGGTAATCGCTTCTGACATGCCCATACCTATAGACACGCCCATCAGGGCTACACCGACTGTCGCCGCTGTGGTCCATGAACTGCCAATGCTCATGGCGACTATGGCACAAATAAGACAACTGGCAGCGTAAAACATTGAAGGGTTTAACAAGTCTAAGCCGTAATAAATAAGGGTTGGAACTGTACCCGCCAACATCCAAGTACCAATGAGTGAACCAACGGCTAGCAAGATAATAATAGCACCTAACGAACGAGAGATACCTTTAACTATGCCTTGCTCAATATCATCCCAGCTATATCCATTTTTTAGGCCAATAATAGCCGCTATGCCCATGGCAACTAATAAGGCAATTTGGTTAGGACCAAAAGAGGAATCATCTCCAAATAAGTATACCGACCCACCTAACAAAATGACCAACATAAGAATCGGAATAAGTGCATCAGATAGGGATGCTTCTACTTTTGGTTTTTCAATTGTCATATAGTTTTACAATCCTGAAAGGTCTAAATGGTCTAAATGGGGTTTAAATCTATGTTGCAAAATTAACCTGCAATCGAACGATAAAACATAAGCGCAATCACAACAGGGCATACAAAACGTATATACCAAGGCCATATTTTCCAAAACAAACCATGTTCAGCCTGATCATTACCTTGTTTTAGTTCTGCCAATATTTGATCACGTTTCCATACCCATCCGGCAAAAACACATAAGACTAATCCAAGTAAAGGCTGACTGTACTTAGTGGTTAAGTTTATGACCAGTCCAAATAAGCTGTCCATATTGAATGCTATGGTTGAACTTATAATAAAGACAATGAGTGTCAATACCCACACTGCCCATTTTCTGCCTATTCCTTTGCTTTCAACAACATAAGCAACAGGCACTTCAAGCATGGATATTGACGATGTCAACGCAGCGATTATCATTAAGGCAAAAAATACAAATGCGACATAGAGTCCAACTGTCCCCATGGTTTCAAACAAAGAAGGTAAAACTGCAAAAATCAGATTCGGGCCTTCGATTAATGCCCCGCTATCAGAAAATATTTTCACACCGTTATGTAGCGCCACATACATTGCCGGAATAATTAACATTCCAGCCAAAATGGCTACGCCAATATCAACTACTGCAACTGAGACTCCAAGGGTGGGTAAGTTTTCTTTTTTACTCACGTAAGATCCGTATACCAACATGGTACCGACCCCTAATGACATAGAGAAGAAGGCTTGACCCATTGCGCTAATCAACAATTTTGGCTCCATGATTAAGCTAAAATTGGGCAGCAAATAAGCTTTCCAACCATCCGACGCGCCATCTAATGTAGATACGTAAATAATCAATAAGACAATAATGATAAAAAGAGCCGGCATTAAACGAACTGACCATCGCTCAATACCTTGCCTAACCCCACCAGTAACAATACTGGCGGTTAAGCAAAGAAATAACCCGCTAAAAAGAATATCTCTAGTGTAGGAAGATGATGTTAACCAAATTGAAATGGCATCTTGACCCAACATATCGCTGATAGTTTGCAAAAAGTGGGACAACATCCACCCCGCGACTAATGCATAAAACGAGAGGATTAAAGAAACAGTGACAAATCCCCACACGCCTGTCGCACGACCTATGTTACTGCCAGAGATTTTGCCTAAAGCATCGACCATATTTGAACGAGTAGCGCGGCCTATGATCAATTCTGCCATCAGCACTGGGTAAGCTAAAAGAAAGGCCAAAATAATATAAACCAGCACAAATGCTGCGCCGCCGTTACTAGCGACTTGAGTTGGAAATCCCCAAATATTGCCTAATCCCACCGCCGAACCAGCAGCAGCCAGAACAAATCCCATTCGAGATGAAAACTCTCCACGTGCCGCCATGTGTCGCCCTTATTATTTTTATTCTTATTTTCTAATTGTAAAAGGCTGCTTGAGGCAGCCCATTTTTAATTTTTTTTGCTATTAATGGCGTATTTCCCCATGGTTAATACGTCATAAGTAATATTCGCTGCCTCTTCTAAAAACGGATCAACTGTTTCAAGCTCTTCGGGTAAGTCATCTAAGTTTTCTACTTTCTCTAAACCAAGACGAGCAAGGCGTTCGTTTGTTCGTTTTAAATTACGTTGTTCAATCTCAGATTTTTCTTTCAGTCGTTCAGTTTCAACCAAAGAGATAGTTTTATCTTCTTTTTTAATTTTGTAACGCTCTACATCTTCGTAGATATAGTTGAATTCTTTCTTAATCCTTTGGTTGTGCAAGTCTTTTAAACCTTTAATCGTATTTTTATTCTCACCAAAAGTCATGTAATTGGCTCTGGCAATGCTGTCCCAAGGTAAGGCATTTTCTTCTTGGCTTTCGCCCCAATCAGCGTGCTCTATTACAGAAGGAAACAAAATATCTGGGATCACACCTTTATGCTGAGTACTGCCACCGTTTATCCGATAGAACTTGGCTATAGTAAACTGCACACTACCCAATGGATTTTCGTACAAGTCATAGATCCTGCCTAAAGGGCGGTGCTGTTGCACGGTGCCTTTGCCGAAGGTCTGTTCGCCTAAGATTAAAGCTCGATTATAATCCTGCATGGCTGCGGCAAATATTTCTGAAGCAGAAGCACTGAAACGGTCAACCAACACAGTTAACGGACCATCATAAAATACCTTACCATCTACATCCTTTTCAAGACGAATGCGCCCAGCTCCGTCGCGAATTTGTACTACTGGGCCTTTATCGATAAATAAGCCTGAAAGAAGTGTCGCTTCGGATAGTGAACCACCACCATTTCCACGTAAATCAACGATAACACCTTGCACACCTTGCTCATTTAAACTGTCAATTGCCTTTCTAACGTCTTTATGCAAGTTGTTATAAAAAGAAGGTATTGAGATGACCCCCAGCTTTTGATTTTTGTTTGGACCATCTTTAGGGATGTAAACTTCAGATTTTACTGCTCTGTCTCTTGATTTTGTCCCGAGTCAGGGTCACAACTACTGGCACTCTAGATTCAGATGAACCTTTTACCATTTGTAGTTTAACAACACTGCCTTTTGGCCCTTTAATAAGTTCTACCACTTCATCTAAGCGCCAGCCAACAACATCAACAAACTCATCATTATCTTGGGCAACACCCACAATTTTGTCTTCAGGTTTAATATTGTTAGATAAGTCCGCAGGTCCGCCAGGCACAACACTGCGGATCACAGTATAGTCATCTTCACTGAGCAAAACTGCGCCGATACCTTCGAAAGATAGATTCATTTCCATTTGAAAACGTTCAGCGTTGCGAGGAGATAGATAGCTGGTATGAGCTTCAATACTACGGGCAAAGGAGTTCATAATCGTTTGAAAAACATCTTCACTAGAAGTTTGGGTTAATCGTTTGATTGCACGTTTATAACGTTTGGTCAGTAGTTCTTGGGTTTTAGGCCAATCTTTACCGGCTAATTTCAAATTAAGCGCGTCATATTTAACTCTTTGACGCCATAATTCATCTAATTCTTTGTTGTTTTTGGCCCAAGTCGACTCTTCGCGGTCATAAATAAACTTATCATTAACCAGTTCAAAGTTAAATTCTTTATCTAACAAGGTAAGCGCGTATTGGTATCTCTCTGTACGACGCTGCATATTGAGTTGATAAATTTCATAAGCAATACTTAAGTTGCCCCGTTCAATTGCATCATCAAACTTAGTTTTATAAGCAGAGAATCCTTGAATATCTTCAGCGCTAAACACATTGCGATTAAAGTCTAAAGAGCGAATAAAACGGTCAAATATCTTGACCGATAACTCATCGTCTAAATCAATTTGTTTATAATGTGCGCGTAAAAATTGCGAGGATATTCTTTTAGCTGATACTACGTGTTGTGACTCTTGGGTCAATTTGGGCAAGTCCTTTACACCCAAGCTGTTCTCTATCGCAATAGAGCCAGAACTCATCACCAATAATGCTGACGCCACAGATATACACATTGATTTAATCATTTATTTACCTCTTAGAACGAACCAATCTCAAGTTTTCCAACTGAACTTTGACCACCATTCCTGTATCAAGTTGCACTTGAATACCATCTTTACCGACATCAATAATAGTCGCAGGCATTGGACTCTTGCCAACTTTTACGGTCACAGCGGTTCCTGTTACGATATGTTCTTGCTCTAATCGTTCAGCAGGAGG
>QIJM01000348.1 GCA_003232445.1 Paraglaciecola arctica | reverse complement strand
AACATTAAAAGCAAACTCCCAGACGATGTGGAGTTCAAAAAAGTACACGTTAACTTTATGGGCTTTACCAGCAAACAAATTCAAGATGACGTTACCAGAGCGATGATGCTAGCTAAAGCGTTGAAAAGAGGTGATGAGCTAAATCAAGCAATATTTAATTACATTCACGTTGCACGCTCATCTATAACCGGCTTAAAAGATTTGAGAAACATTTTTATCGTGAATGGTGTTGAACCGGAAGAGTTTGACAAAAGAGTCTCTAGTTTTGGTGTGAATAGCATGTTGCAAATGAATAACAAAACCATTCAGCAATACCGTAAACATGTTAGCAGCGTGCCAAATTTTATTGTTAACGGTAAGTATCAAGCTACTTTTACTCGCGATATGAACCCAGATGATATAGCTGATTTGATAGTATTTTTATCAAATAAGAAATAGATACTCAGGCATCACTAAGCTTAGTAGAATTGAGTTTAAGTCAGTTATTAATTAACTGGCTTTTTCTTGCTTAATCTCAAAAAACCAAATTAATTTCAAGAGAGTTTGTTATGCGCCAGTCATTTTTAGTTGTGTTTTTATGTTTAACTTCCTTCAATTTATTGGCACAAACAAAGTGGCAAGAGAATACTCATTATAAAGTAATTGCCGAACAAGCTAGTGCTAAGCCTAAAGTGCAAAAAATATTTTCGTATTGGTGTCCCGCTTGTAACTCCTTTGAAACCTTAGTACCTCAGATTAAAAGAGCCTTACCAGCAGACACACCCTTTGAAAAAATACATGTTAATTTTAATGGCAGCACGACTAAACAAACGCAAAATGACGCAACAGCAATGATGTTGGCAGCAAAAGCACTAAAAACCGATGTGCAATTTAACAAAGCGCTATTCAACGCTATTCATCAAAAAAGGACAAGAATAGCTAATAAAGCCGACATCCTCGCAGTATATGCAGGAACAGGAGCCGATATAACTGAGCTAGAGAAGATGATGACTAGTTTTGGTATTCGCAGTCAAATCGCCAAAAACGACAAAATTGCTCGAGGCGTAAGAAGTGTACCCACTATCATTATCAACGAAAAGTACCAGGCCATATTCACCCGCGACATGACCCCAGATCAATCTGTTGAGCTTATCAGTTGGTTGGTTAAACAGAAATAATACGAGCTATGAGCCGGTCGCCGCGAGCTTCGAGCTAGCTGCTCTTTATTAAAACAAACCCATTTGTGGGCTGGTTATGTGTTCAAAGGATAAATCTATAAAGGGCAAAATTCCCTCGGCAATAGGTTTAATTTGTTTATCGACGTAGTGCTGATAATCTATTTGGCTGATTAGGTACTCAATTGGTTCAGAGCCATTGACGGTATTATTCAATACTATGCAGTTGAATAACAAATTTATTATTCTATTGGCTCTGTTTATATTCAGTTCAAATTAAAATAAACAAACTTGCATTTCAAAACTTTTAAGTTAAAATAACTTTCAAATCGAAACTTGTTGTAATTAAATGCAAAAACGAAATACCCAACAAAGAAGGCGCGCAATAGTCGAGCAGCTCAATCGCACCGGCGAGGTAGCAGTTGATGAGTTAGCTAGGTTGTTCTCCACTTCAGAAGTGACCATTCGTAAAGATTTTGTCGAACTTGAAAGCAATGGGTTGCTGCTCAGAAAGTTCGGTGGGGCTATTTTACTACCAACAAGTTCTTCTGAACTTTCCGATGAAAAGGTATCAGCGCGGAAAAAGGCAATCGCCTCAATAGCGGCTTCTTTAATCAAAGATCACAATCGCATTATCATAGACAGTGGCAGCACCACAGCAGCGTTATTACCTGAACTAAAACACAAGATAGGTTTGTTGGTGATGACCAACTCACTGCAGGTGGCCAGTTATTTGTTAGAGCGAGAAAATGAACCCAAAGTTTTAATGACTGGGGGTACATGGGATACTCAATCCCATTCTTTCCAAGGAAAAATGGCCGAACTAGTACTCCAAGAATATAACTTTGATCAAGCATTTATTGGTGCAGCGGGCTTAGATCTGCAAAAAGGCACCACCACTTTTAACGAATTGACGCAATTAAGCCAAGCAATGGCAAAGGTATCAAATCAGGTGATTGTTATGGCTGAATCTGAAAAATTACAACGGAAAATACCGAATGTAGAGTTGCCATGGAGTGCGATTTCAGTTCTAGTAACCGACGACCAAATACCAGCAGATGCAAAACAACAAATTGAACAACATGGCGTAGACGTTATCTGTGCCAATATAACAGAGATTGGAGCTTAATATGTGTGGGATTGTAGGGGCTATTGCCGAACGTAATGTGATTGAAATATTATTAGAAGGTTTACGACGCTTAGAATACCGAGGATACGACTCGGCCGGTGTTGCCCTGCTAGATAACCAAGGAAATCTCAGAATAGGTAAAGTAAAAGAGTTGGCAGAAGCGTTAAAAGAGAAATCTGTTAAAGGTGCAACGGGTATAGCCCATACACGCTGGGCAACCCACGGTGGCGTGACAGAAGCCAACGCCCATCCACACTTTTCATCTGAACGTATTGCCGTCGTTCACAACGGCATCATCGAAAACTACCAAGCATTACGCCAAGAACTCACCCAGGCCGGTTATGGTTTTAGCTCAGACACAGACACTGAAACCATTGCCCATCAGGTTCACTTTGAACTTGATCAATGCGACGACTTACTTAAAGCAGTACAAAACTCTGTGACTAAGTTTCACGGTGCGTATGGCACGGTCATTATGGATAAACAGGATCAAGAGCGCATTATTGTCGCTCGTTCTGGTAGCCCATTAGTCATTGGTTTAGGCATAGGCG
>QIJM01000630.1 GCA_003232445.1 Paraglaciecola arctica | reverse complement strand
TGCCGCGTCGCTGCGCTCCTCGCAATGACGTTCAGTTGGTTTGAACTCAAAAAGAACCGTCATTGCGAGGGAGGTACGACCGCGGCAATCTCCAACAGCTCACGTAATCCCTATAAAAAGTATCTCGACAAATTGATGAGATTGCCGCGTCACTGCGCTCCTCGCAATGACGTTCAGTTGGTTTGAACCCAAAAAGAACTGTCATTGCGAGGGAGGTACGACCACGGCAATCTCCAACAGCTCACGTAATCTCTATAAAAAGCATCTCGACAGATTGATGAGATTGCCGCGTCGCTGCGCTCCTCGCAATGACGTTCAGTTGGTTTGAACCCAAAAAGAACCGTCATTGCGAGGGAGGTACGACCACGGCAATCTCCAACAGCTAACGTAATCTCTATAAAAAGCATCTCGACAGATTGATGAGATTGCCGCGTCGCTGGGGCTCCTCGCAATGACGTTCAGTTGGTTTGAACTCAAAAAGAACCGTCATTGCTAGGAGCCTGCCCGGGAATAGGAAACCTACTCGGCAATTGCTCCTGCATTGCCCTAACTAACGGAAGCCGAGACAGCTTATGATGCCCATTTCATCTTTAATTTTCGATGACTTTGGGCACAATCTCGCAGGTAAAGATTTATGAGCGTTTGATAAGGCACTCCAGTTTCTTCTGCGAGTGACTTGAAATATTCCACGGAATCACGATCAAGGCGTATTGTTACAGGTTGCTTGAGATACTTGGTATAGGGATTCTTTTGTCCCTTCATATTTGCAAAGTCATAATGTTCTTTCATTTTCTATTACTCCAATAAACTTGTTGTTCTGCTGAATCTGCCTTTCTTGCGGAGATAATTCTTATTTTTGTTTCATCTTCACGAAAACAGTGGCACACAACAAGTGTTTTTAATTTAAAGCTCGTTCCTAAAAGAATAAATCGGTCTTCTTCGCCAGAGTGCTCAGGGTCATAGAATTGAATAGCTTGCTCATCATAAAAGACTGTACGTGCTTCATCGAAGGACACACCATGCTTTTTGGCATTGATTTTATCTTTCTTTTAATCCCGCTCAAATTTTAGCCGCCTCATGTATGTACATTGTACTATAAAAAGCTAAATATCAAGGTGCTTTTTTGTCATCAAGCGCCATCATGAAACTGCAAACTTCTTGAAAGGTTCATCAACGGGTGTATTAGCCAGGTGGTTAGTGTAATTGCTCAGTACTTTCTGGGCAATACCAAGAACAATTTCCAATAATTGCTGTTTACCATAACCTACCGAAAAAAAGTTTTTAATTTCTTCATCAGTAAGGACACCACGATTACGCACCATTGCCAAAGTGGTTGTACGTAACACATCAAGTTTTGGGTTGACGAAAGGACTGCCATCAAGAAGAGAGTTAATAATAACCGGGTCAACTTTCATCATATTTGCAATTGCTGTGTGTGCAGGTACACAATAATGACAGCTATGTTCTATATTGATAGTCTGCCAAACCACCGTTAACTCTTCGGCATTAAAAGACGTTTGTTGGAATAGCCTGTGAATTTGCTGGTAACCTTCCAGCAATGCGGGTGCTTCTGCCATAACCGCATGTAAATTAGGAACCATACCAAAGGCATTTATTGAGTTCAGAAATAATGGTTTTGCCGCTTCAGGTGCATTGTCATCATTATAAAGTGTAAATTCAATCATTTTTATATTCTCCAAGAACATTAGTTAAAGGTGTCTATATTCCAATATTCAGAATAAAGTTATGCTAGAATACTCTTTATTGATCAGTTGTTCAAGTTGAACTTGATCGATTGCTCCAAAAAGGTGAATTAAATGGTAAATAAAGCAAAGTTTGATTACAATGATGTGGTTCAAAAAGCCTGCTTTCTATTTTGGGAAAAAGGTTTTTATGCCACATCAACTCGCGACATTCAACAAGCCACAGATATGCGTCCTGGTAGTATTTATGCAACATTCGGCAGCAAACAAGGGCTATTTAGTGAAACACTGCGTTACTACGCCAACTTTATGGCTAACAATTTAGATCAATGTCTAAAGGCCAACGAATCTGTTCTTGCTGGTTTAGAGAACTTTGTACGCAAAACAGTTTTTGCTGACCAAGAACAAAAACCAAGCAATTTCTGTATGCTGGTTAAGGTAAGTGCTGAACTTACCGATGATGATTCTGCCTTGTCAGCGCTTAATCAGATATTACTCTCTGATTTTGAAAAACGTATTAGCGGTGTATTTAGGCGGGCTCAGAAGGTAGGCGAGTTATCGACCAAGCTTAACCCAGTTAGTTATGCACAAAATTTTCAAGTTCAATTTTCTGGATTACGCAGTTATCTACATCGACCCGATAAGGAAAAATTTGCTGATAAATTAATTAAACAAATCTTTCAGTCAATAAAACAGCTCTAATCAGGCGCTAGGAGCCTGTCCTAGAATAGAAAATCTATTACAGAAAAGCTGGATTTGTGCTATTTCCCGCTTTTTTTCATCAAATAGAGCGACTATTCTCCTCAAAAAATCGA
>QIJM01000359.1 GCA_003232445.1 Paraglaciecola arctica | reverse complement strand
TTGTCCCATAAAGGGGCAAAAAAAGCATTAGCATTTTTTGCATTCAGTTGTTTTATTCAGCTCAATAGCAGTTGTTCTAGATTAAATGATGCGCAAAGTTTAGAGGTAGAGATTTGGCATAATGGTAGCCCACTAAATTGCAATGCCTTTGAGAGTAACCAACAAGTTTGGTCTGTCCAACAATTAGCTTTTTTTATGAGTAATATTAAATTATCTGACGAAAATACTGAGTATCAACCGCAATTGAGTTCAACGCCTTGGCAAACAGACGATGTGGTGTTGATCCAACCTGATCTGGCTGGCTGTATTACCGAGTCAGAAGGCGAGGATAAAACCGCGCAAAACGATCACTCAACTTCAAAAGCACTTAAAACCAATCATTATCTGCAATTTTCAGCGCCTGTTGACCTTGATTCATCAGAACAGTTTTCTTTTACTCTTGCAGTACCTTTTGAGCTAAATCATCAAAACCCGTTATTACAACCTTCTCCACTAAACCTGCCAAGTATGTTTTGGTCGTGGCGCTCGGGGCACAAATTTTTTCGATTAGATATGCAAGCCCCAGGCAAAAATTGGGTATTTCATTTAGGTAGCGTTGGATGCGCTGCCGCCTCAACTATGCGTTCCCCTCAAGAAGAATGTGTGCAGCCGAATAGAGTCAGTTTTCATTTGGATAAAATGCATGATGGAGCAAAGCTTGTTATGCACCTAGACAGGCTTATTGCCAATACATCGATGCAAAACAATGATTCTTGTTTGTTTCACTCAGGCCAAGAGAGCTGCACTATTTTGATGTCTAATTTGAAAACCCAAGATGTTTTTGAATGGCACTGAACATGTTCGTTATTAGGTGGGTAAAGGTTGGTTTTTATTTCATTCTGAGCAGCTTTTTATTCGCTTGTAAACCGCCTGCATTTAATCAAAATGAATATGACTGGAAGTTACCCAAAGGTTTTCCAAGCCCTTTAGTGCCTTTAGACAACCCTATGTCAGCCGCTAAAGTTGCGCTGGGAAAGAAGCTATTCTTTGATGAGGGTCTGTCTTTTAACCAATCGACTTCTTGCGCAAGTTGCCATCAGCCGCAATTCGCTTTTTCTGAACCAAAAAAAACAGCAGTGGGCTCAACCGGTCAAAGGCACAGGCGTAATACACAATCCTTAGTTAATGTGGCTTACAACAGCAATCTGACGTGGGCTCATTCAGGGCTAAATCAAATTGAGCAGCAAATTCTGATCCCGATGTTTTCTGAAAACCCCATTGAGTTAGGTATTACTGGGCATGAGAATGCAGTATTGCAACGATTTGAAAAGCAGAACTATCCAAAGCTATTTGAAAATGCCTTTGATGATAGTCAGGCTACCTACGACAAAATAGTTAAAGCACTTGCCAGTTATGTTAGAAGCTTAACTAGCTTTGCTTCGCCATTTGATGAGTATGCCTATCAAAATAATGATGGTGCTATGTCTGATGCTGCCAAAAGAGGGATGGAGTTGTTTTTTTCGGAAAAATTTGAGTGTTTCCATTGTCATGGAGGGGTTAACTTTACTCAGTCCAGTCAACATGAAAATCAAAGGTTAGATTTACGACCTTTTCACAACACAGGTTTATACAGTGTTGATGAGAAAGGCGCTTACCCTGTTTATGATCAAGGGTTGATTGAAGTCACCTTACAACCCCATGACATGGGGAAATTCAGAGCGCCCACTTTGCGTAATGTAGAGGTGAGTGCTCCTTATATGCATGATGGCAGTTTGGCCACGTTAGACGATGTTATTGAATTTTATGCAGCTGGAGGCAGAGGGCAGGGGATCGCTAATCCTCTAAAAAGTCCTTTTTTAGCTGGTTTTGACCTGCAATTAGAACAGAAACAAGATCTAATTGCTTTTTTGCAAAGCTTGACCGACCATCATTTTTTAAATTCGAATTCAAATTATCCGCTTGCGTCTCTCTGACTGTATAAAAACTAAGGGGTGCAAGGTCAAAAGAACTTTGGTATCTTCTTAAAAAACGTAGACTAAATTTATTTAGCGCATTTTCATTGGAGATCGAAATGACCGAGAAACCCTTTTTAGTAAGTGGTCGCAATACCCTAATTCATAAAATCCGAAAATTAGATTTACTTGTTATTAACGGTGAGGATCACCCTCCTGTTGTTGTTACTCATAAAGGCATTAAAGAATTTGTTGGGAAAGTTCCAGAAAATAAACGCGAAGCCAAACAACTAGATATGGAAATGCTTGATGTCACTAGCATTGACGTATTTGGTGAAGAAAAAACGTTATTATTTGTTCAAACCATTAATGGTAAAGAATATAAAGTGGATTACAGTAAATATGGCACCCCATTGTTTATTAAAATCCATCAGGAAAACGCCTTTTAAGTTTGGCTACTAATTTATCGTAATTATACCAATCCATCCTAACAATTGGCCACTCAGCGAGATTTAAAGGCACCTAATCAAGGCGCTTGAATGAAAGAATAGTTGACCTATTTTGAGTTCAGGCAACGCAGAGTAGGTG
>QIJM01000552.1 GCA_003232445.1 Paraglaciecola arctica | reverse complement strand
CCAAGCCTAACTTTGCCGAAGGCCACTGTTCTAGCTCACCAATATCGATTTGATAACGTATCACAGGGAAGTTAGCGTAGATGTTAGGGCCAACATACACATTTTTGCTAAGAATTTTCATAGGCTAAAGGTTCCTGCTTAAATTTCACTGAATTAAGATTACGTTGAGGATGTATATACCCAAACCAATTTATAGAAAAACGAGGATAAGCGCCAATATTTTTGGCTTGTTAGGAAAAATGGGTAACATAAAAGTGGGCAGAAAATTGTTATCTGCCCATTTAGTAAGAGGAGTTTATTTGATGAAGGCTTTACGATCGTTAATGTTATAACGACTGCCGTTTGCCAATATATGTACTTTTAGATTCAGTAAAGTCAGTGCGTCACCGCTGCGAGCTTCGGCCATAGAAGAATGTTCTATATCCGACGGATCAATTACCGTAATTGCACCGCTACCGACTACGGTAAATTCATTATCACCATCAATAAAAGCGGCTGTGTCTTCATCAAGTCCTAGACCGAGTAAAAACGGATTGTAAGACACCGCACTTAACAGACGTGACAACCTATTTCGTTCATTAAAATGTTGATCAACCACTATCGTATTAACCAATCCCATGCCTGGTGCTAAGTTCACACCGTCTTCTGTTGGCACAATACCGGTATTACCGCCGGTAATCATATGTTGCGACACAATAGCGGCACCCGCTGAAGTACCGGCTACATGCACGCCTTGGGCATTCAGTTTACGAATAGTTTTGGCTATAGGTGTGCCGCCCAGAATAGTCGACAAACGTAATTGATTGCCTCCCGTGATAAATATGCCAGTACACGTTTCAAGTTGCGTTACATATTCTTTTTTCTTAGCATCATTACGATCACTAATAGGCAACCAATGGGTATTACCTGCACCCAGTTCTTTAAATAATTGTTGATATCTCTCACCCATATCTTCCAGCTGTGAGGCTGTAGGTACAATACAAATATCAGCGTCACTACCGCCGCATAATTCAACAAATTTCTTTAAAATTTCAGGATTATCTAATTTTTCTTCAGCACCACCAATGGGTATGACATAACCACGTTGCTGCCCTTTAATATCTGGAGACGGCATTTTTATTCCTCAAACGTACCTTTCTTAATGACTTCTTTATTGTAGATATGCCAAACACCGTTGGCCATCACGTGGCTTATGCGGTTTTGCTTATCTAAAACGATTAAATCAGCGTCCATACCGAGTGCTATTCGACCTTTACTTTTAAAGTTCATAAGCGTGGAAACATTGCGGGTAAAAAAAGCTAAGCAATCTTCTATTTTTGTTCCCTGGTCAATCAACTGATAAAACACATTGGTCATAGCAATAGAGTTGGCAAAATCCATTGTAGTCATATGACCATGTTGATCAAAATTAGGCAGACAACCACCGCCATCTGAGCTAATGGTTAATTTGTCCTGCGGATAGTCGCTATTGATAAAACGTAACAACGCATCAGCCGGCTCGTAACCCACATCACCTGTTTCAAATGCGGTGACATCTATCCAGCAACCTTGTTTGGTTAACTCGCAAGCTTCTTCAAATAATTCTCTGCGTCTGTTTACGTGAGTGGGGTTAAAGGTTTTGGCGGGTATCTCTGACATTGATAACGCTTCGCGGACTAACTCTAGTCCTCGTTCACCATCACCTAAATGCAAATGCACTATGCCAGCTTTACCCGTCATCAACCGCGAAACATGAGCTTCTGATGCGATCTTAAGTAGCTCATTCAATGTGGGTTGGGAAGATCTATGATCACTGATGGCCAATTCACCCACACCAACAATAGGCTCTATAAATACAATGTCGGTTCTTACAGAGCCCGTTAGCGTAATAGGCGGTAGATGATAACCCCCTGTATAACAGTAGGCTGACAACCCTTCCTCACGCAATGCGTACACTTGTGCAAGTAATGATTCGGTACTTCGAGTGATGTCATCTGTGCCCAACAGCCCAACAACTGTTGTAACACCAGCTTGAGTAAATTGACTCAAAGACACAGCAGGAACACGAGTAGCAAAACCTGCTTCCCCCCCGCCGCCAGTGATATGGGTATGGGCGTCGATAAAACCAGGAAGAAGCGCTTGGCCTTGCAGGTCTAATTCATCAACAGCAAGTAGCGAGTCCAAGACGGGCAAAACATCACCTATATAAAGGATTTCGCCACCGCCAATCACAAGATGTTTAAGCCCAATCGCCTCTGGGGCATAAACGTTAGCATTTTTGAGTAAAGTTATTGAATTAGCTGAAACCACAGAATTTACCGACATATGAAAAGATAAGAATAAAGCAGCGCGATCCTAAAGCACTCAAGGCTTGTTAGCAAAGGCTTTATAAGGTTAATTGGACAAGAACCCGCTTCACAAGTGTTTGTAAATGCAGTGAGATATTTTATTGGTTGTCATGTGGCCATTGCGTTGGCGTTTTTGCGTACCATCTTCAAGCAATTGTTTTTGCCACTGTGGAATAAATACTTTGCAAAAGTC
>QIJM01000583.1 GCA_003232445.1 Paraglaciecola arctica | reverse complement strand
CTAACATCGCTGATGATCCCGTAGGTCTCATTAAACTCCAAGCCACTGCTCATGCGCATAAGTTGATCAAGTGTGATTTTAGAACGGGGATCATCATCAGAGCTCCAAGCTGGCACATCCGCAGGTTTAAGTATATCAACCAGCCCTTGCTTAACTAAAAGGCCCACCTGTAAACCTGTGATACTTTTAGCCATGGACCAACTCAGTAGCGGTGTATTGAGATCAACATCCTCAGAGTAACGTTCTGCAATCAACTGTCCATTATAAATGACTGCAATCGCTTTAACGTGACGTTTACCACTCACTTCAGATTCATTGAAGGCAAGTTCAATAGCCTGATTTAGCAACTGATAATTAACACTGGGATCATTGATTGCAGCCCCCAAACCATCTGGCCAGGGCGTTGAGGTGGATTGTTTTATAAAGCTAATCGGTTTAACTTTTGTACTAAGATCATCCTGTCCACTGACAAGCAAGGTACAGCCAAGACCTTCGCGATAGATTGCTTTGCGCTCGAATCCTCCCAAGACATGAGTAGTGACCGTTTTATTAGTTAGATCAAAGTCATGATCAACTAGGCCGAAGGCGGGATCAATTGGGGTGAGGGCTTCATCGGTGATCATCTGTGCATCAAATCCGCTGATAAAATACCCTGAACACAAATTCTTGGCTGAAAAACCAGAGGCAATATTGATGGTTTTTGAGGTATTTGGATAATTGTAAGCCGCTAAGCTGATTAATACTACAATCAGCAGAATACTAAATTTTTTCACATATGAACCCTCTTTGTTGTTATTTTAGTGCAGGCTCAGATTACCAGTAATTACTAACGTTGACCATTCTGGCAGATCATTATCCCATTCAATTAAGGTCGGAATTGGCCCTTGTTTTGCGATGACGTCCTCAAACAGTTGCCATACTTCAGCGCAAATTGGGTTGTTATGACAATCGAGTAGAAATCCCTGCTTTGTCTCAAAACCGGCTAAATGTATCTCCTTTACTTTATCTAAAGGTAATTTGTTTACATAATCTTGCGCGCTAAACTTGTGGTTAATGGCATTGACATTAACTCAAACCAAGGCATAGCCGGTTTTTGTTCGAGAATGGTTTGAATGTGGGGTGTGCGTAAGCCCACCCCAGCAGCTTTAGGCAAACAAAACATCGATTATGATTCAGTACTTTTAGCGGGTTTGATTTTTGCGACGATACCACCAGTAATTTTTTCACACTGACCTTTAGGTACATATACCCATTCTTGATCTGAATTAGTTTTGATTAAGGGTTGGAGTGGGGATAACAAATTTGTTGTCCTTCATAACCTAAGACGGATGGCAAACACGTTTGATTGCATTAATTTTTGCAGGATGGATATTTATTTTAGGGATCACGTCTTTACCCTTCTAATTGCCTAAGGTAGTTTAGGTGTCAGCATTCATCGTTATAGCCTTTTTTCTTGCAGTCTATTAAACATTATTCGGTAGTTAAAATTTCTCACTCTAGCGAGCCGAGTACAAGCCCCAAACATATTGAGTGTAACGACCTTGTTGTGATTGAGGAGCCGCTAGAAATATGGCTATCTGCCCACCCCAAAGCGTCTCCAAAATTATTATTTACCACAATGCGTACTCCAGGAGACGATCTGAATCTGCTTAGAGGGTGGCTATATTCAAGCGGAGCAATTCAAGACACCACAAAAATCACGTCGATTAAGCATACAGGTACAGGACGATTGAAATCCCAGTCTACCAATCGTGTACAAGTAAATTTGTCTGCAGGGGCGAATTTTGATTTTGCTGTATATCAACGGGCTGAAATCATGAATTCGGCTTGTGGAGTATGTGGTCAGCAAAGCATCGAAAATTTATTAGATAAATTGCCTCAAGGTTTAACCAGAGGTGCCCAAACCCCTTTGCTTCCCATTGCCGCTATTCACTCATTAACACAGCAATTAAGAGACAAACAGATGATATTCGGTCAAACGGGTGGTAATCATGGAGTCGCGCTATTTGATCAACGTTTGCAAGTTTTGGATGTGCGAGAGGATGTGGGTCGACATAATGCTTTTGATAAACTAATAGGTGCCAACATGCACATATTGGCAGCTGATGATCATTCGATTGAGTCGATTTTAGGTGTGGTGTTAAGCTCAAGAGCCAGTTTTGAACTAGTACAAAAGGCGGCCATGGTGAATATTCGTTATATTATTGCTATGGGTGCCCCGTCTAGTTTAGCCATCGACTTAGCCAAAGACTGTGATATCTGCCTACTCGGCTTTGTAAAATCTTCACAATCTTCGACTGAATTTTCAATCGAATTTAATATTTATTCAAGCCCACATATGTTGGTTTAAATGAAGTGCAAACATATTGATATCGACTTGTTACAGGCTACGTTTTACCAATACGCGGCTAGCCAACATCACGGCCCAAATATCATCCATTGCGGCATAGTCATGTCCATAAATGACCAGTTTATATCACCACAATCGCCTGTGGCACCGAAAATATTTGGCAGCCATTCGTGTAAGGGTGCCCAAGTAGGGAAATTAGGCACAAACTCGCAGGTTGCAAAAAATGGGTTGACTGCGGTTTGAATATCCACATGTTCGATGGCTATTAGTAAACCCCAAATAGCGGATATGCCCCAACCGAGATAACCGATTAGTCGGGTGATGAGGTTGTTCATTAACATCGCTGGTATAGCCGCAAACATTACACCAAACACAGCGGTACGTTGGTAAATGCACATAATACACGGGCGTAAATCCATGACATGTTGGAAATACAACGCAGTAATTTCCAAGCACAGCGCAGAAACAAATAATAGTCCCCACGCGCGCTTGTCAGTAGATAATGATAATAGTTTATTTAACAATGGTTCGTCCTTGATCAATGATTAAGTATGAATAGAATAGGGTTAATGATAAGGAAGGCGACAATAGCCTGCTTGTACCAAGTGGGAGCTTTCCCAAAAAGTTGACTGCTACTGCTTGAGGTACCAACATTTGCATAAGCAAAATTCCTTGCTGGATATTAAAATTATTGAATACACCTTCAATGATTGTAACCAATAATAATCGCAAAATCCCATTGTTAGCAGCGATTTAGGTAAAATTTGTCTGCCTTTTAGCAATACATTGTTAACAATTCAAAGTTTCGTTGTTACCTGTAAAAATCATCTGGTACAATCAGTTTATAAGAATTAAAAAAACAATAACAACGAAGTGAGTGGTTGATGATATACAAGGCACAAAGCCCAGCAGGATTCGCTGAAGAATATATAGTGGAATCTTGGAGTGGACGCTTCCCGCCTGGCACAATTCTTCCAGCAGAACGTGAATTATCTGAGCTTATTGGGGTAACTCGCACCACCTTGCGTGAGGTGTTGCAACGTTTAGCTCGTGACGGCTGGTTAACCATTAAACATGGTAAACCCACTAAGGTTAACAACTTCTGGGAAACTTCGGGGCTTAACATTTTAGAAACCTTAGCGAGACTCGACGAGGATGGGATCCCTGAGCTTGTTGATCACTTGTTGGCAGCTAGAACTAATTTGAGTGCAGTGTTTATTCGCGGAGCTATCCGTCATCAACAAGACAAAACCATTGAAATATTAAAGGGATATAGTGATATTCCTGATGATGGTAAAACCTTTGCTCAACGTGATTATCAACTTAACCATGATCTAGCCTTCGCCTCTGGCAATCCGGTTTATGTGTTAATGATGAATGGTTTTAGAGGGTTGTACTCTCGTATTGGTGGCTATTATTTCTCGAATCAAAAATCCAGAGACTTAACCCGCGGTTATTATGAGCAATTATTAGAGCTTGCTGAGAATGGCGATTACGAACGTGTCCCTTTAGTGATCAGAACCTATGGCATCGAAAGTGGCAAAATTTGGCAAGAATTACGTGCAGATATGCCAAAAGGGTTGGTAGATTAGTCTGTTATACAGGGCAGATTCAACTTTGAAGTGCATAACCCCTCTCGATTAATTTTGTAACCATTCTACTGCCTTACTAACTACATCTGATTGAGCTTCGGTTTGATCTACAGGGACTCTACCGCCATATTTTTGTTGCTCTCGATCAGCCATAACATCTGTTGTTAAAAGAAGTGCACTTCCATCACTCAATGGAAATTCTGTATTTCCAGTAGATAAGCCGCAACTATCCGTACCAAAAATTTTAACATTATTTTTCTTTTTAAAAGCAATTAAGGTTCCCTCTCCTGAGCTAGCTACTCGACGACTACTTAGAACGGCAATTTTGGGCAGCGGATTCAATAAAAAATACGGCTCTTCAACCGTGACCACTTTATTTTCACCTAAATATGAATAACCATTTTCATATCCCCAGCCGATAATATCTTCATCTGCGTTAAAGAAGTAGCCGTGAAGACCATCCCCTAACAACGGTCCAAGTCCTGCAATCATTGGCCACATATTTCCACCACCATTATCTCTCAAGTCGACTATCCAACCATCTAGAGTAGCGCTATCTTGTTGAGAGATTTCTTTTTGTATATTGATTGAAAAATTTTGACTTGAAATGACGCCATTTGGACTAAACCCATCAACTCTTATATAACCAACATTATTAATTTGTGGCTCATTAATATCAAATGATTGGTTACAATTAAAATCACTGTGATATGCGAGTATTTGCCCAGAAGCAGAACGTAGGAAAGAATGATTGGTTTTTAATAATTCTAATGCTTTAGTTATCGCTGGGTACGTACCTTTAATACTTTGAGCGTTTGCAGCAAGAGCATTCACCTCTGTTTCAAGGTTTCCCCAATCCACTTCATATTTTGAAATTGCATGGCCTTTCATAATTTGTAATATTTCAGTTACATAATTTTGTGCTATTTGCGATTGACGTTGTGCATTTAATTTCTTGTTATCGCTCCCTCCTCCACACGAAAACAAAGTGAAACTTAAGAAAATCATGCTTATTATTCTTTTCATTAGCATTCCATATTTAAGTAAAATAGCTCTAAGGAGTGACTTAACAGATAATGTCCGCTGGAGCATTTTGTTATGCGTTTAATGCCACCAGCGGCTGAACATGAACCTTTGGCTTATGAAGAGACAGGTCATGTGTGGCTTGCAAATTAAGCCAAAATTCAGGCGATGTATTGAAAGC
>QIJM01000312.1 GCA_003232445.1 Paraglaciecola arctica | reverse complement strand
GACATTACCTAACATTGGCGATACTTTAGACAGTAGGATCAATGACAACTTCCAGACCTTCAAGTTTTCATCTTGAAGTAAATTGGGTATATTCAGCTGACCGCTTTTTCTACCCGTTCAAGTTATGCACTTATTATTTGAATCCAAGGCTTGATTAAAAAGTAGTTTAGCAAGAAGGAAAGCGGATGAAATCATTCTATCCGCTTAGCAGTAAATATTTTATTGTAGAGGTGTTCCTGAACCGTTTCCATCCGCAGGATCGGTTTCATCAGTTTGGGTAGGGGCAGATCCAGCTTTTTCAACTTCTACCCCATCTACCCGTTGTAAACCCCTAGGTAATTTATTTCCTCGCCTTCCGCGATCGCCTTGGTAGTGAGCAAGATCAACGGCGGTTAAGGTCATACCTCGTTTACCGGCTAGAATTTTAACGTTAGCGCCTTGCGGTACCACCGCTAATACTCTGACATACTCTTCTCTGGATTGTACTTTTGCTGACGGAATACTAAGCAACTTGTTACCTTTACCTTTACCTAAGCTCGGTAAATCTCGTAGCGGAAACATTAACATTCGGCCTTCGTTCGAAATAGCCAGGCACCAATCAGTTTTGAGATCAAACACCGGTTGTGGGCCAATAATTTTTGCCGCAGTAGGCAGCGACAAATAGGCTTTTCCCGCTTTGTTTTTACTCACCATATCGCTAAATTTACCGACAAACCCGTAACCGGCATCAGATGCCATTAGATACTGCTGTTCATCATTGCCCATCACAATATGTTCAATATTTTCACCGCTGACTATATTAAATCGGCCGGTCAATGGCTCTCCTTGGCTACGAGCTGAAGGTAACCCATGGGCATCACAGGAAAATGCTCTACCTGAAGAATCTAGAAATACCACTTGCTGATTACTACGCCCTCTAGCACTGGCCTGATAGCCATCACCGGCTTTGTAGCTTAAACCTTCAACATCCACATCATGACCTTTGGCACATCGAGCCCAACCTTTTTCAGACAGCACCACTGTCACCGCTTCTGAAGGAATTAATTCTTTTTCAGACAAGGCTTTGGACTCACCTCGTGCAACAATAGGTGAACGCCTATCATCACCATAAATATCTGCCGCTTCTAATATCTCTTTTTTTATCAGCGTTTTTAAACGTTTATCAGAACCTAACAATAACTGCAGAGCATCTCGTTCTTTTGCCAGCTCTTCTTGCTCACCTTGGATTTTAACCTCTTCTAATTTAGCCAAATGGCGTAGTTTTAAATCGAGAATGGCTTCAGCTTGAATGTCCGACAAACTAAATTGAGTCATTAATTGCTGTTTAGGTTTGTCTTCGAAACGGATAATGCGAATGACTTCGTCAATATTCAAAAAGGCAATCATTAAAGCTTCAAGAATATGCAGTCTGGCAAGTACTTTATCTAATCTGAACCGCAATCTGCGCACAACGGTGTCTTTTCTAAAGCGCAACCACTCGGTTAATATCATCTGTAAGTCTTTGACTTGTGGTCGGCCATCTAAGCCAATCATGTTGATATTAACTCTATAACTTTTTTCTAAATCTGTGGTGGCAAACAGATGTTGCATCAATTGTTCTACATCAACCCGATTTGAGCGCGGTGTAATCAACAAACGGGTTGGGTTTTCGTGATCTGACTCGTCACGCAAATCACTGACCATAGGTAACTTTTTGGCCTGCATTTGCGCAGCAATTTGTTCAAGGATTTTACCGCCTGATGCTTGGTGAGGCAGCGCGGTAATAATAATATCGCCATTGTCCTCGGCATACACTGCACGCATTCTGATTGAACCACGGCCAGTTTCGTAAATTTTGCTAATGTCAGCTTTAGCGGTAATGATTTCTGCGTCTGTAGGGTAATCAGGCCCTTGTACAAACTCTAATAATTCGTGTAATTCAGCTTTGTTGTTATCTAACAAATAAGCGCAAGCATTGGCGACTTCACGCACATTATGCGGTGGGATATCAGTCGCCATACCCACTGCAATGCCAGTAATTCCATTTAATAAAATATGGGGTAAGCGAGCCGGTAACACTTTTGGCTCATCTAACGTACCATCAAAATTTGGCTGCCAATCAACCGTGCCTTGACCTAACTCGGTTAGCAGAACCTCACTAAATTTAGACAAACGTGATTCGGTATAGCGCATCGCGGCGAAAGATTTAGGATCATCTGGCGCGCCCCAGTTACCTTGCCCATCAACCAGTGGGTAACGATAAGAAAACGGCTGCGCCATCAACACCATAGCTTCATAACAGGCTGAGTCGCCATGGGGGTGAAATTTACCGAGTACGTCACCCACAGTACGTGCCGACTTTTTATACTTAGCAGCGTTATTCAAACCCAGCTCAGACATGGCGTACACAATACGTCTTTGCACCGGCTTCAAACCATCACCAATATGCGGCAATGCTCTGTCCATAATGACGTACATGGAATAATTTAAGTAGGATTCTTCAGTGAATCGACGCATCGTTAACTGTTCGATGCCATCTTTATTGATAATGGTTTCTTGACTCATGTTTGACTG
>QIJM01000345.1 GCA_003232445.1 Paraglaciecola arctica | reverse complement strand
AGACCCGGTGCTCAGGATGTTTCTGTGCAACAAGAACTTGATCGTGTTATCCCAGTGATTGAGTCAATACATCAACGTTTTGATAGCATTATCTCTATAGACACCAGTAAAGCTAAAGTGATGACTGAAGCAGTTAATGCGGGCGCTAGTCTTATCAATGATGTAAGGGCGCTGCAGGAGGATGGTGCGTTAAGCGCAGCAGTTAATGCAGGCGCACCAGTTTGCCTGATGCATATGCAAGGGCAACCAAGAGCGATGCAGCAAAACCCTAGTTATGATGATGTTGTTAAGGATGTGATGACATTTTTACAGGATCGTATCTCTGTTTGCTGTAAAGCGGGTATCGCTCAGGCACAAATCATTATTGATCCAGGCTTTGGTTTTGGTAAATCACTTGAACATAATTACCAATTGTTAGCCAATCTGGAAGAGTTCCATCAATTAAATGTACCTGTTTTGGCAGGTATGTCACGAAAGTCGATGATTGGAAACTTGTTGCAACGAGAAATCGGTCACCGCTTGGCGGGTAATGTTGCTGTTGCCACAGTGGCTGCGCAAAAGGGTGCGCAAATAATTAGAGTACATGATGTTAAAGAGACAGTAGATGCTGTTAAAATAATAAACATGCTTAACGCTTACAGGAATAATAATGAGCGATAGAATATATTTTGGTACGGACGGCATTCGCGGGAAGGTAGGCGAAAATTTAATTAACCCCGAATTTGTGATGAAGCTAGGTTGGGCCGCAGGGAAAGTTTTAGCTGGCCAAGGGACAAACAAAGTATTGATAGGGAAAGACACTCGAATTTCAGGTTATATGTTGGAGTCTGCGTTGGAGGCTGGCTTGTCAGCTGCGGGCATCAATATTGGTTTACTCGGGCCCATGCCAACCCCAGCTATCGCCTACCTAACTAAAACATTTCGTTCTGAAGCAGGTATTGTCATCAGTGCTTCACATAACCCTTACTACGATAATGGCATCAAGTTTTTTTCTGCCGATGGTATGAAGTTAAATGACAAAATCGAGATTGCTATAGAAAACCAGATAGGTAAACCCATGGAGTGTGTCGCTTCAGATAAATTGGGTAAAGCTGTGCGTATTGGTGATGCGGCAGGTCGTTATATTGAGTTTTGTAAAGGCAATTTCCCTTCTGCATTGTCACTTAAAGGTCTAAAAATAGTGGTCGATTGTGCTCATGGCGCAACCTACCACATTGCGCCAAATGTGCTCAGTGAGTTAGGTGCTGAAGTTATAGAGATTGGCACTGAACCGGATGGTTTGAACATCAACCATAAAGTAGGCGCAACGTCAATGAAGGCGGTAACTGAAAGTGTTATCAAAAATAATGCTGATTTAGGTTTTGCTCTGGATGGTGATGGAGACCGCTTAATGTTAGTTGATCACAAAGGTAACGTGATTGATGGTGACCAAATTGTCTATATTATTGCTAGAGATTCCCTTAAAAGAGGGCGTTTACAAGGTGGTGTTGTTGGCACCGTGATGAGTAACTTAGGCTTAGAGGTGGCACTTGGCACTTTGGGCGTGCCATTTGTACGCAGCAAAGTGGGGGATCGTCATGTAATGGAGTTACTCAGGCAAAAGGGCTGGTCAATTGGTGGTGAAAGCTCTGGCCATGTATTGAACTTAGCCGCCGCTTCTACAGGTGATGGTATAGTGGCTGGACTGCAAGTTTTAGCAGCGATGTTATATGCTGATATGACCTTAAATGAGTTGAGCCGTGGAATGACTAAATATCCCCAGACACTGATCAATGTGAGATTTGCTGAGGGCACCAAACCACTTGAAGACAAGGGTGTCAAACAAGCAGTGATAGAGGCAGAAAAAGCCTTGGATAATAAAGGGCGGATATTGTTGCGCAAAAGTGGTACTGAACCGCTTGTTAGGGTGATGGTAGAAGCAAATGATGCACAGGATTCCAGTACTTGGGCTGAATATATTGCTAATGCTGTGCGTAAAGTAACCGATTAGTAAGGTTTACAGGGCATTATTAGCTGCAGCCACTTGTATATTGTCATTGGGTTAGTTAATATCTCGCGCGCTTTTTTATTGGTGTTATATTTGGCATGATGGAGCATAACATGCAAGCAAATAATCGTAGACAGCTAGTCGCTGGTAATTGGAAAATGAATGGCGATAAAGCACTGGTTGAGAAAATGCAAAAAAAACTGACTACTGTCAGTCTTAAAAATATGGACGTGGTGATTTGTCCGCCTTTTCCATATTGGGGACTGTTTGATGGCAAACTAAAGTTGGGTTCGCAAAACATCAGTCAATTTGACTCGGGTGCCCATACTGGTGAAGTGTCTGTCGCCATGCTTAATGAGTTCAATTGCCAATATGTGATTGTTGGTCATTCTGAACGTCGTGCAGACAACCATGAATCTGACGCATTAGTAGCGCTAAAAGTTGAACAGGCATTAAAAGCTCATTTGATCCCTATTTGGCGAACCTGAAAATGTGCGAGAAGACGGCACATTATTCGATTATATCGCTGCGCAGCTAGATGCAGTATTGCTAAAAGTTGGCATAAGCCAATTTGCTAATGTTGTGTTAGCTTATGAGCCTATATGGGCTATAGGCACAGGCAAAACAGCGAGTCCGGCGCAAGCGCAAGAAGTGCATGCTTTTATTCGCGGGCATTTAGCAAAACAAGATGTCAACATTGCGGCCAATATAGTTATTTTGTATGGCGGTAGTGTTAAAGGTAACAATGCCCAAGAGTTGTTTTCTCAGGCAGATGTAGATGGTGGTTTAATTGGCGGTGCCAGTTTAAATCCAGAAGATTTTTTAAGTATTTGCCAAGCGGCAAATCAGTAGAGGCAGCACATGGTTTTTTATGAAGTATTAATTATTGTTTATTTGATTGTAGCGATTATGTTGATCGGCTTTGTACTGATCCAACAAGGAAAAGGTGCTGGTATGGGGGCATCTTTTGGTAGCGGTGGATCAAATACTGTATTCGGTTCAACAGGTTCTGGTAACTTTTTAACTAGAACAACGGCCATTCTTGCGACATTATTTTTTATTATTAGTCTAATTTTGGGTAATCAAACAGCAGATAAAGAAAAAGCCGTAGATGAATGGCAAAATCTAGAAGTACCTGTTGTTGAACAACCTGTTGATTCAGACGTGCCAGTTACTGAACAGTCTTTACCCGTTAACACTGACTCTGATATACCTGCAACAGAAGCATCTAAAAAAGAAGACGTACCCAACTTAAATTGCGGATGTGGTGGAATTGGTAGACACGCAGCCTTGAGGGGGCTGTGGCTTAGGCCGTGGGAGTTCGAGTCTCCCCATCCGCACCAAATTAAAAGGTTAGTGACAAAATCACTAACCTTTTTTTATGCCTATTTGGTGATGTCCTGTTCGCACCGTTCAATTCTTCCATTTTGCCAAGGGTAGGCAATATCTGTAGTTTGGCGGTTTATTGAGAGTGGCTTTAGCGCTAACTTGATCAATTTAGCAGTAAAGCAGCTTTCATTATCGGTTCTGAATTTTTTAGGAAAGCTGTAATGCTTAATTCTTTGAGTATAACCAATGAATGTTTGCTTTTTAGTCCTTGTAAAGAACCATGCTCAATCATGCCAAGTATTAGCCGTTGTTTACCATTTGCAGGGTATCATCATTCAACCGCAGTCCAGAGCAAAGCAGAAGAATTAGGGTTCCAATTACATTATTTACCGCCCTACAGCCCCAATTTAAACCCCATAGAACGA
>QIJM01000580.1 GCA_003232445.1 Paraglaciecola arctica | reverse complement strand
CTGTCATGATTCCACTCTGCGGCTTGACCAATTTCATTACCCATAAAATTAAGTTTTTTACCCGGATGGGCATACATAAAACCAGCATAAGCGCGCAGGTTAGCCGCTTGTTGCCATTCGTCACCAGGCATCTTGCGCAGCAATGAACCTTTGCCATGTACCACTTCGTCATGAGAAATAGGCAACACAAAACTCTCGTCAAAGGCATATACCATGGAAAAGGTAATTTCATTATGGTGATAACGTCTATACGAGGGATCTTTAGCAATGTAATGCAACGAATCGTGCATCCAGCCCATATTCCATTTAAAACCAAAGCCCAAACCACCTTCAAACACGGGGCGTGAGACCTTGGGAAACGAAGTAGACTCTTCGGCGATAGTCATCGCATGGGGGAACTTTTCGTATACTTCTTTGTTCATCCATTGTAAAAAACTAATGGCTTCGTAATTATGATTGCCGCCATTTACATTGGGGATCCATTCTCCCTCTTCTCGGGAATAATCTAAATACAACATAGATGCCACCGCATCGACTCTGAGTCCATCAATATGATATTTATCTACCCAAAATAACGCATTAGCCACCAGAAACTGACGCACAGTTTCCTTGCCAAAATCGTAAATGCACGAATTCCAATCTGGATGCCAGCCTTTGCGTGGATCTTCGTATTCGTAAACGTGGGTGCCGTCAAACCTAGCCAAGCCGTGGCCGTCCTCGGGGAAATGCGCAGGCACCCAGTCGATGATCACACCTATGTTATGTTGGTGACACTGGTCGACAAAAAATTTGAAATCATCGGGCGTACCAAACCGACTACTAGGTGCAAACAATCCCACCGGCTGATAACCCCACGAGCCATCAAAAGGAAACTCAGAAACAGGTAACAGTTCAATGTGGGTGTAACCCATATCTTTAATATATGGAATTAAACTCTCTGCTAACTCTCGGTAACTCAGGTACCTTTCAGCCGAATCATGAGCAGGTCGTTTCCATGAAGCCAAGTGCAATTCATAGATACTCATGGGCTGTTGGTATTTATCTTTTTTGGCCTTTTTAAGCCATGCTTTATCTTGCCATTGATATTGTTCGTGATCGTACACTACAGAGGTATGTGAAGGATATTGCTCAGCGTAAAAGCCCACAGGGTCAGCTTTGTGAGGTAAATCATTACCCGCCGCATCTTTAATTTGGTATTTGTATTTAGCCCCGGCCTCAATCCCCGGTACGACTAATACCCAATAACCAAAGTCGGTTTTTTGCATGGGTAAACACGATCCATCCCAATAATTAAACTCACCAATCAAGGAAACGGCACTGGCATTGGGTGCAAACACCGCAAAGCGTGTAGCTTGAATGGGCGCCTCTAAACCCACATCCAGAGCAACAAGTTGTGCACCTAGTTGTTGATAAACATTTTGCGCGCTGCTTTCGATAAAGTGCACAGCGTGATAAGCCTGTTCTTGAAACTGATAGGGGTCAATGACCTGATATTGCCTTTGTTTATTGCCTACTTCGAACGCATAAACCTGCGGCGCTTGTTTAACCTTAAACTCACCGCGAAACAAATGACTACCCTCTATTTTTTTTAACGTGCCGAGCGACTTACCCGATGTTAAGTCAATGACTTTAATTTTTTCAGCATTGGGCAACCAAGTTGTGACAGTGAAAATAGAGTTTGAGGGCTGAAAATGAGCGCCCAGATGAGTAAAAGGAAAAGTACATTTGGCTTGTTTTAGTGCGTGTTCGAGTTGCATTTTTTCGCCTTAGTAAGGGTGGCTCACAGGATGAGTGAGCCACTTTCTATTTTACTTTGAGGCGTATTGTCGTGCCTCTGTTAAATTAGCCGCAAGATGATTTAATGAACTGTCATCAAAAATATCCTGCAAATTGCGCGTTAACTTGCGTCGCCAATTGGGGTATTCGTTAAACGTACCTGGAATATTAACTGGTTTATCCATTTCTAACCAATCTTCTAATTGCAAACTGAGCAGCGCACTTGAACCACCCGCCATATGCACCTGCATTCCGAAATTTAACGCTTTACTCATAGCCACATTATTCACATCACGGCCAACCTCGTCATTAACCGAATGATGACCATGCAAGGTATCTAAAATGGACTGCTTATTTTCATGTCTAGTGGCATATAAAGTATTTAAAATTTCTTCAGTGGGATACAGTCCTAATTCTTTACCTAAGACCAAATCATCGCAATGCCAATAACCTGTCAAGGTAGGCATATCATGGGTGGTGAGGGTAGACATAGATTGTTCAGGGTAGTCGGCAGGTGAGAAAAAACCACCGTCTTGTGCTTGTTCAAAAAAGAACACGCGATACGAGTACACACCGTTATCCGCCAATTTAGTTCTTATCTCATCGGGTACAGTGCCTAAGTCTTCACCGATCACCACACTTTGATGCCTATGACTTTCCAATGCTAAAATGGCTAATAAATCATCTACCGGATAATATACGTAACCACCTTCTTTGGCATCATCCCCTCTTGCCACCCACCATAATCTTAATAACGCCATCACATGATCAATACGCAGCGCACCAGTG
>QIJM01000103.1 GCA_003232445.1 Paraglaciecola arctica | reverse complement strand
ATGAAGAACTATTACTTTCAATCTACGCCTAGCAGCTACACGCTTAAAGGCAAGCTGAGGATATGTCTATTAATCAGAGTCTCCTTAAGGTAATATCGGAACCCCTATAGATGTAATTATCAATACCCTCTTATTTAGACATGCCATTGATTGGCAAGGTTTTCTACAATGCAGCTAGGGCCTCTCCTAGTATTGTGGTGAATTTTGGTATCGGTGTGCTTGCAATTAAAATTTAGGAACAGAATTAAATAATGAGCACCTCATCAAATAAAGCAATAAAAGAAAACAAATCAACACGTAATGAAAAAAATTACGCGGACAGAATAAAAAGTGAGTTGAACTTTTATAAAGACTGCCACAATGTTCATGATTTACCAGATATTTTCCATTATTGGTCGAATAAGTATTTATTACCAAAACAAAGACTATTTGGTTTTAATAGTCCCGATGAATTTTTTATATATTACTGCAAGAAATACTGCTTATCAGGTCAAGAAAAAGAAAACATTAGAATATTAAGTGTTGGGTCTGGTAATGGTGAATTAGAAGTAAAAATTGCTACTGAGTTAGCCAATTGTAAAATAGCAAACTTCTCAATAGAGTGCGTGGATATAAACAGCGATATGCTCGACAGAACCATAAGCCTTGCCCAAGAGAAGAATGTTCGGAAACATATAAAAATAACGAAAAGTGATTTTAACAAATGGACACCACACAAAAATAACAGCTATGACCTTATTCTTGCAAATCAAAGCTTGCACCACGTTTCAGAATTAGAACATTTGTTCGATTCTATACATCAAGGGCTAAAGGAATCAGGCATGTTTTTAACATCTGATATGATTGGCAAAAATGGGCATATGCGTTGGGATGAAGCATTAGAAGCACTGGAGCCTTTTTGGAATGAGCTCCCAGATAAATACAAATACAACCAATTACAAAAAAGACAAGAAAATAGCTATATTAACCATGACTGCTCGACTCAAGGATTTGAGGGAATTAGAGCAGAAGATATTTTGAAACTACTGGTTGAAAGATTTAATTTTGAACTATTTATCCCTTTTGCTAATATAATTATGGTTTTTATTGACCGGCCATTTGGACATAATTTCAAAACCAATAACCCTAAAGATATTGATTTCATAGATAGGGTACACGCGAAGGACGAGGAGTTAATTTTAAATGGCACTTTAAAACCAACTCAAATGTTAGCAGCAATGACGAAAAGCTCTGTTACTGAAACAAAATTAACACACCCAAACTTGACTCCTGAATCTTGCATCAGAAAGCTCTAAAAAATATTGTCCGGAAACAAAGGCTGACAGTACTGGTCTGACCTGAATGGCACTAAGTTAAGGGTCATTAGTATGCAATTTAGCACTGCTTAATTACTCCTGAAATGGGCTCTTATCCGGTCTTGTGAGTGAAAAAAGGATGCCGTTCCCCAGGTAATCTGTTGATATATAAGGTCTCTCACAACTTTATATAGGGGAAGGTATGGGCATCAGCATCCCGAAGGATATTTTGGGCCACACAAAAAGGCGCGTCGTACACATCGACTGACGATGTGATAGTAGGGTGTTTCTTCGATAGATATAAGCTGTTTTCTAGGTAGTGTCATAAATCTGCCCCTTTGATTACAACTATGAGCTATCAGGGCAAAGAAATCATCGGCTGAATGCTGAAACTGGTGTAGGATATTCCCTATGGGGTGTCTGTCCCGAATTAACTGTCCCGAATAACACTCTGCAGTAGATAAATTCAGTTTCTGGTTGCGAAATTTACCAATTAGTTGCTTATAACGATCTATGAAATATGACATTTGAAAAGAACTTTCCCTAGTTCAGTATAACTACTAAGCAATGGGCTGGAGAATCAGTCTCCAGCCACATACTATTGGCCTAGGTTTAGTAACTGGTATATACCGTAGTTTTGCCTTCTTTGTCGAATAACAGCACATCGTAATCTTTAGGTTGTTCATCCACTGGTTGCATTCCAGGTGAGTGGCGGGGCATTCCGGGTGCGGTAAGGCCAGCGGCTTTGGGTTTTTCTTTGAGTAAGCGGCGTACATCAGCTGCCGGTACATGTCCTTCGATAATATAACCGCCAATGGTTCCGGTATGGCAGGAGGCGAGGTGTGGTTGCAGGCCAAATGATTGTTTAACGCTGTTCATATCATCTGAACTATGTACGCTTACCGTAAAACCATCTTGCTCAAGGGTTTCAACCCATTTATGGCAACATCCACAGGTGGGTGAGCTGTAAACCGTCATTTCCAGCGCGTCTTTTACCGGGGTAGCACTTGTTTCTGCGGCAACGGCTTGTGTGGAAATTCCAGTGCTGATTAAAAATAACAGGCTACTGATAATAAGTACCTTTGATTTGATCTGTTTACTACTCATTGGGTGGTGTGCTCCTTTAAATGTTGAAAGTGTAAGGCTTCGACAGTAATTATCAAGATTATATCCCTCTAAGCAAGAATCAGTAAAAGGTTTAAATGTTTGCTTTGGTTATCAGATTTATTTGTTAGTGGTTTAATACCACTGCGGTTAAAAAGAGAGCTGTCATGCCAGTCACGACCCGGTACCTCGTGAAGTTCCCTGAAGTTCCCTATGTGGCTCGCGGCGCGTTGGCGGGGAAGAATGCTCATATATGAAACCTCAGCGCACCAGCATATATATTATATTGCCGATTGATCACTATACATTACGCGCGTTGCAGTAAGAACCAAGCAAAATCGGCTGTTTCTAAGGGGAAAACAACTTATTACGCATTTGTCTAAAGTATTTATGAAATCCACTTCCTATTCCTCACAATCATTGTTATACTACGCGCCCCTTCGGGGTTCTTGGCTTTTAATAGCGAGGTAATAACTGGAATTTTAGTTTATATACCAGTGATTTAGATTTAAGGCACGAATATTGACGGCCCGGCCACAATG
>QIJM01000233.1 GCA_003232445.1 Paraglaciecola arctica | reverse complement strand
TGAGTGAGTTCTACGTTGCAAGTAATGAGTCTAGTAAACGTCGTTTTTGGTTAAATAAATTAATTCAAGCTGACAAACAAGCACAAAGGTCGCCAGATATTGAACGAACCGATCGTACTCGTTATCTAGCTGCAATGGCATCCAGTGTGTTTGCCGATGACAAATTGTATACGTACAAAAAAATCAAACTAACACAGCCGTTAAAAGCTAGCTTAGCCAAGAAAAAGTCGGCGTTAAATACTGCGCTGGATGCTTACAATAAGACCTTGGATTATAAGGTTGAGGAGTACAGTACCTTAGCCAACTTTAGTATCGCGGATATTTATCATCAACTTGCCAAAGATTTGATGACATCCAGTAAGCCTAAAAACCTTAATGCCCTAGAGCTTGAACAATATGATTTATTGTTAGAAGAGCAAGCTTACCCGTTTGAAGAAAAAGCCATCGATATTCACGAAACCAATGCCAAACGCAGTTGGCAAGGCAGTTATGATACTTGGATCCAAAAGAGTTTTAGCGCCTTAGAAAAACTGCTACCAGGCAGATATAACAAACAAGAAAAGAGCGTGGAGGTCACTGATGAAATTTACTAATGCTTTTGTATTCAGTGTGATGAGTATCGCTTTACTGAACAGTTGTACTAGTTTGTTCCCTGTTGTTGAAACAGAACAAAGCGCTTCAAAAGTCGCACCAGAGTCGTTAACACCCATGCAAACTAAGGCGAAAGCTTTACAGGCACTGCCTAATTTATACAAAATACAGGCGAGCGAACACAAGTCGAGTACTCAGACTCTAAGCCAATTTCAAGCAGCTTTGGTGTTAAAGCAGCAAGGTAAGTCCCCCCAAGCTAGGGATATGTTTATTGCCTTGTCTGAACAACACCCAAAACTTTCAGGTATATGGTTGCAACTAGCATTGTTAGTCAAGGAACAAGACAAAGGCGATACCGAACAAAGGCGCAAAGATATGACGAGGTATCTTAATAAGGCTATTTCTGCCAACCCATTAAATTACCTGGCCCACAACGAATTAGCCATGGTGTTGCGTCAACAAGGTCAATTTCAGCAAGCATTAACCCATTATGAACTAGCACTAAAAAGTTGGCCTGCTTTTGCACAAGGGTATGTTAATCGAGGCATATTATACGACCTATACATGGGACAAAAGTCTCTGGCTTTGGCTGATTATGAGCTTTATCAAGCTTTATCTAATGACGGTTCACGCCAGTTAAAAGGTTGGATAATTGATTTGCAGAGGCAAATTAAAAGTGCCCAACAAGTTACTCAAACTGGAGCGATGTTATGAACAACCCAAAACGTTACTTAGTCGCGTTGTGCTTCGCTGTGCCGTTAGGTCTTTTAAGCGATATTGTCAACGCTCAACAGCCTGCAGTCATTAAGTTAGAAGAGACCATTCGGGGTAGCCAAGAGCAGCCAAAAGTATTGACTATAGTGCCGTGGCAATCACCTAAAATAAAACAAGCTCTGCCTAGTCCTATTGTTGAACGTATTAATAAAAAGTTTGTGCCATTACAACGGGACGAGCTAAAGCTGCAGATTGGAATGTTAAATAGTAAAAATGTTATACCCCAGCCCTAAGGCTAATACTTTAAAGCACTGGGTTAATAGATATAGTGGATAGATTACATAGTAGGAGTTAGTGATGGATTTTTTTGAAGTAGTAATACGGTTTTTTCAAGAGGGCGGTGCGTTTATGTTCCCTATTGCCGTTGTGTTGGCAATTGGTTTGGCTATAGCAATAGAGCGTTATTTCTTTTTAAGCTTTTCTAAAAGTGTGAATAAAAAAGCCTTTAAACAAATAGAGCCCCTACTTAACAAACATGATTACACTGGGGTGTTAAGTTTTGCCAGTAGTGATAAAGCACCGATTAGCCGCATTATAGGTGCAGGTATGGCACGTTTGAATCATAGCCAAAGGCGTGAAGATATCGAATATGCGATGGAGGAAGGCTTGATGGAAACTACGCCTCGGTTAGAAAAACGCACCGCTTATTTAGCTACATTGGCAAATATCTCAACTTTGTTAGGCCTGCTGGGCACCATTATCGGTTTGATTGCAGCATTTTCTGCGGTGGCCACGGCTGATCCTTCTGAAAAAGCCAGCTTGTTGTCACAGAGTATTTCTGTGGCGATGAATACTACCGCTTTTGGTTTGATTGCAGCTATTCCACTTCTGGTTTTTCACTCGGTATTGCAAACTAAAACCACTGAAATCATTGATAGCATGGAAATGGCTGGGGTGAAGTGTTTAAACACACTGATCGCACGTCATGATCTGAATACCCAATCTCGTTCCACAGATAATGATCAATAGATTATTTAAGCAATAGATTATCCAAGCATAGGAACAAGATATGGCGGGTAGAGCTAAATTTGGTCGTACTAGTCGAGGCATCAAAAAAGAAGCTGAGTTAGACATCACATCTTTTATGAATTTTGATGATGGTGTTCTCGCGGATTACAGTTTTAGAACTTGCCTTGCCTCAGCTTGGCGAAGCAAACGAACAAAATATTGATGTTAAAGATCAGCGTTTAGAACTGGTGGTCAGAGCGGGCAGTATTGCGGTTTATTATCCTCAAGGTTATCTGGTTAAAGAGTTAGCGATTACCGAACAAGGTTATGACTATCCCGCCTTACAAATGGTGCTTAGGCAAATAAAACAGACGTTGATAAACAAAAACATCGATAAAAAAGCCGCTACTTTGTTATTGGAAGAAGATATTCCTTATCAAGTGATTGTGGCTCTAATGGATACCACGCGCTCGTACCAAGATGTATTGATTGCCTCTGTAGTGG
>QIJM01000601.1 GCA_003232445.1 Paraglaciecola arctica | reverse complement strand
TGATGTATTGTAGTTACTGAAAGTGGAATAGATACTCAAGATGATGTAAATTTAATGCGTAAAAATAACGTCAATGCATTTCTCGTTGGTGAAGTATTTATGAAGGAAAAAATCCAGAAGATGAATTACAACATTTTTTTCTCAGATTAAGCCACAACAAACAATACTCATGATCAACCTATGGAAGGCTACTTATATGTTTACTCATAAAATAAATTTTATCTTAACAATTCTAATTTCATCGTTGTTTTTTATAAATACAGCTAATGCCGACTCGCATAATGTAGAGTTAAGTTGGGAACTAGGTGGTTTCTCAAATCCAGAATCCGTTATATACGATAAACAACTTAATCATCTTTACGTTTCTAACGTTAACGGTGATCCCAATGATAAAGATAGCAACGGCTTTATTTCAATAGTTTCTATGGACGGGAGGATCATAAATAAAAAATGGGTGATTGGACTTAACGGTCCAAAAGGTCTTGCTTTACATGGCCGCACTCTTTATGTCGCTGATATTGACGAACTCGTTGCTATTGATATAGATAGCGGAAGTATCACTAATAAGTATAAAGTCGATGATGCAAAGTTTTTAAATGATGTAACGGCTACGGATAATGGCGATATATTTGTGTCGGATATGGTGTTAAACCGTATTCATAAACTATCTGGAGATGATTTCCAAATCTGGATTGAATCTGATGAGCTTGAGAACCCAAATGGTCTGCATTTCACTGGAGATGACATTATTCTTGGTAGCTGGGGAAAAATGACTGATGGGTTTGCTACTGAAGTGCCAGGTCATTTAAAACGTATTTCAATTAGTACAAAGAACATCTCATCGATTGGCGATGGCTCACCTGTTGGAAATCTGGATGGTGTTGAAGGTAATGATGAAATTGGTTTTTATGTAACTGATTGGATGAAGGGAGGTCTTTTTCATATAGACATAAAAGGCACTTCAACTAAGCTACTTGAATTTAATCAGGGCAGTGCTGATCATGAACTTGTCATCAATAAAGGCCTTATCTTCATACCGCAAATGGTCGAGAATAAATTATTCGCTTATAAACTTACTAAATAAGCATCACGTTACTTATTGTGCTTTTGATACAGACCACCAAAATTCTTCCTGAGAATTTTGGCGATCTGACCTGGTCAACTAAATTCAGACAACCCAGTTAAGCAGCTTTTTCAATTTCATCATTTCACTTTCATAATCATTGGGGCTTTTGTAACCCAGATAAGAATGTAAGCGGTGACTGTTATAAAACATCGCAATGTAATTCAAAATATCTTGCTGTGCTTCAAATCGCGTTTCGTTTGGTAGTTTTTCCACTGAACTCGTTCTTGTTTCAAGCTACCAAAAAAACTTTCAACTACAGCGTTATCCCAGCAATCACCTTTGCGGTGCATATTAACATCCAATCCGATCACACAGCGGGTTAATATGCAATTTGTACCTAAAGGTTTAATCTTTCCAGTATCCGCTGTTATTCTAGAACGCATAGGTGATTATAGACAAACGCTGGAACATTTCTCAAAGCCTCGGCTTGATTTAATAGAATGGCGACCTACTGAAAAAAATAATGTTGAAGTTTTGAATGAGACTATCGACCTGTATCGCTACTTTGATGCGACAAAACAAGCAGAGTTCTTTTTTGAATGCGTTGAAGAAACCGTCAATAAAACTCTGCCAGAGGAAGTTGATTACTTGAAGAAGTATGATCAACTAAATAACTTCATCAAAAACCATATCGATATGCCAGATAAGCTGGTCGATTTGCTTATTCGTTTTCTGGATCAAAATGGCGGAATGTTATTAGAAGTTTGTCCGAATCTTGCGATTAATCAATTCAATATTTCCCTGGCTGACGCCATACTCTTTTGCCAGCGTCTCCCATTGGCTCAGAGCATGACACGTCTGCTCAATAACTCTATCAATCCTTGTGCGATCGATTTTAGCGTCTACTCCAAGTTTAATTAAATGTTCAAGGCTAGGGCTTTTCCCTTCACCCATAACCATAGTGCTTTGCTCTCCGCGTGGACCAGAGGAGAAGGTTAAATCATAGGCAGGTGAAAGCTTCCACTCGCCAGTTGCATCCATTAGGAAGGTGAAATTCTTGCTATGATCGTCACGATTATGAGAAAGAACATTAAATACCGCAAGGCGGAACATTTTTTCAACTTCACGCACATCTCGTGTTAGAACTTGGGTTAAGCTGAGTAAATCCTCATAGTCTAGTGATGGCGTTCTGAAGTCAGAATGTAATAATCCGCAAGCAGTATGCGTATGAAAGCGTTGCTCTGCATTCCTATCAAAACGCTGTGTAGAAAAATATCCTGCACCTTCCATGGAGGGAAACAGGTGCGTTTCTGCCATGGTAAGTCCAGCTTGCTTCGCCATGATCGAATACACATATTCTATTGCGCCAGCATCCTTCCCATCCATACTATTGGCAAATTTCACCAACCAGTACTGGAAATCACTGGCTAGCGCATGATTGCCATGAATAATATTTTTGCGTGCGGCATCTACGCCAATAAGTGCCTTTGGCCGTGCTCCAGTTGATGAGCCATTTAAAGCCAAAAGTTCTGCAAGAACCTCTTCGGCTTCACCATCTAACACTTGTTGGGTGTGTCTAGAAAGTGTATCAAGGTTGATGTTCTCATTGGTACTGATTAGATCATAATCTGGCTCATAAACAAGTGCGCCAATGCCTGTAACACCAACATGTGCCAAGCGATCTAGGGCAGATATTTCTTCTCTCAATATATTCTTACTGCGTAGGAGACGATCGAGAAGTAAACGCCCCCAGCCATCAGGTAGGCTGTCATTGAAAACTCCGGGCAACCCTTCAAATAAGTGCGGATCAAATGTTTGAACACTGGCCTGAAAGGGTAATTCCAGCGGTGATATATTCAATCCACGAGTAAGAAATGTTGCATCATACTCATAGTAAATTTTTCTATCGCGGCTAGCTAAACGACCAACAGGGATTGTGCCTTTACCAAAATTAAGACCAACCTTTATTTCTTCTAATGAAAGAAAATTGCTCATTTACGCCAGCCTTTCTTAGGCGTTTTTGTTTTACTATCTTTTAGCACATCGTCAATTGATGCAAACTCTGTTTCAGAAGGCTTAGGTGCTTTTACAAAGTCTTGCAAACACCCAAGCGCCATAGCGAGCTTAAGAAATGACTCTAGGGAAACCAGACCAGTTTGCTCAAACTTACGAAGTGTCCGTAACTTAACACCAGAACGATCGGCAAGCCCTTCTTGCGTTAATCCTAAACCTAGTCGCCTAGCACGAATGTTGCCTGATAGTTTACTTTGTGCTTTAGATACAGTAATTAGTGACATCATAATGTTATTAATCTCAAATATCAGGCGTGTAGTGTCACTATAGTGTTAATAGTTAGTATTTTCAAGTGTTGAACGCAAAGGCAACCTATAAATCTAAATTATCAGCCGGGCTTTTAATCTTGTTGATGGAATGTGAAGACACATGAGTATAAATTTGCGTGGTCTCTAGGCGCTTATGCCCTAATAATTCCTGAATATAACGGATATCCGTACCCTCATCCAATAAATGCGTAGCAAAACTGTGGCGTAAAGAATGAACCGTCACTTTCTTTTTAATCCCAGTCATCTTAACCGCGGACTTAAATACATTTTGTACGCTTTTAGGACTATACTTACCGCCTTTTTGCCCTTCAATCAGAAAATCATGTGGTTTGTAACTTTTATAATAATCGCGCAGTAATGCTAAGGTTTTTTCTGATAGCATAATATATCTATCTTTTTTGCCTTTGGCCTGACGAATGTGGATTTTCATAGACTGTGAATCAATATCGCCAATTTTCAAATTTAACAACTCACCTAATCGTAAGCCGCCAGAATAAA
>QIJM01000689.1 GCA_003232445.1 Paraglaciecola arctica | reverse complement strand
GCCTGTTCCTTTTTAGATGGGTCTCTTTGGGTCGAAAGATCGGATCTTGGAACAGGCATTTAGTTCAATTTCTTAAACAGGATTCAGGTTACTTATCTACCTTTAATACCTCTGTGACACCTTTAATAAGTTGCAACCGGCTCATCGCTTTTGACAAACAAGATAGATCTTTTACTTCTAGGCTTAATTCTATTTTGGCTCTACTCAGTTTAGTATCACTGACGCTGTTTACTCCTAGCAAACTGACGCTTTCGTTGGCGATAACCGTAGTGACATCGCGCAGCACTCCGTCTCTGTCATCGCATAAAACATGCAGTTTGGTTTGAAACGCCGCTTGTAAATTACTCGCCCAATTAACATCGATTTGTCGTTCTGGGTGGTGGTCTAATAAATTATTTAGTTGTTCGCAGTCTTCTCTATGTACACTAACACCGCGCCCTTGGGTGATATAACCTAAGATAGATTCACCGGGTAACGGTTGGCAACAACCCGCAATTTGATTGAGCAAATTGCCCACACCTTCTACTACTATGCTGTCTTTTTTCAACTTGGCGGATTGTGGTTTTTTAGACCTGATTTTTAATTCAGGCGCGGGTGCATATTTTTGCTGTAAAAAATGTACCACTTGCATAATACGTATATCGCCACCGCCAATTGCAGCGTACAAGTCATCGAGGTTTTGCATGTTGAAACGAACGGTCGCTTCACTAGCGAGTTTCGACTCAATACTGAGTTTACTTAATTCTCTATCGAGTAACTCTTTACCCGCTTGTTGATTTTTACTTTTATCTTGTTTCTTAAAATAGGTTTGAATTTTGGCACGGGCACGGGACGAATATACATAACCTAAGCCAGGATGCATCCAGTCTCGACTGGGGTTTGAATGTTTACCGGTGAGAATTTCAACCTGATCGCCAGTTTGTAGCTCATAGGTAAAGGGCACAATCCTGCCTGCTATTTTAGCGCCGTTACATTTATGCCCCACATTGCTATGAATATAATAAGCAAAATCTAATGGGGTTGAACCAAGCGGCAAGTCCACCACATCACCTCTGGGGGTAAACACATAAACGCGATCATCAAATACCTGACTGCGCAACTCTTCAACTAAATCGCCACTGTCTGCGACTTCTTCTTGCCAAAGCAGAATTTTACGCAACCAGTTAATCCGTTCTTCATAACCTGATCGGCTTGAAGTAGTGCCTTCTTTGTAGCGCCAATGTGCCGCCACACCCAACTCTGCATCTTCATGCATTTGTGCTGTACGAATTTGAATTTCTATGGTTTTGCCTTGTTTACCCAAGGTCACCGTATGAATGGATTGATAACCATTGGCTTTTGGTGTTGCAATATAATCATCGAACTCGTTAGGTATATGTTTCCAACTGGCATGCACTACGCCTAATGCGGCATAACAATCCTGCAGCCGATCAGCAATAATACGCACGGCTCGAATATCATAAAGTTGTTCAAAACCAAGGTGTTTTTTCTGCATCTTTTTCCAGATGCTGTAAATGTGTTTCGGCCTGCCATAGACCTTAGCTTTGATATTTTGTGAATCGAGTACGTCTTGTAACTCACCGACAAAATCTTCGATATATTGCTGACGGTCAGCACGACGTTCGTCCAATAACGTAGCAATTTGTTTGTAGGTATCTGGATGCAGATAGCGAAAAGAATGATCTTCTAATTCCCACTTTAACTGGCCAATACCGAGACGATTCGCCAAGGGGGCGTAAATATTGGCGCATTCGCGGGCGACCAAAACGCGGGTTTCTTCATCTTCATGTTTGACTATTTGTAAGGTGCAGATACGTTCGGCGAGTTTAAGCACCACAGCCCGAACATCTTCGACCATAGCCAATAACATACGGCGCACATTATCAATCTGCACCTCATCATTTTTCTTTTTACTGTTAGCACGTGTATGCAAAGATTTGATCGCATCCATACGTCTCACGCCCACGATTAGCTTTTGAATGCCTTCACCAAACTGCTCAGTAATTTTCTCTTCTTCTAATTTATGTACTTCACAATAAGGATAAATAAGCGCCGCTTGTAGGGTTTCATCATCCATATGTAATTCGTGCAGGATCTCCACCATTTCCTGGCCAATTAACAGTATTTCTGGGGTATCGGATACGTCTCTGAGTTTTTGCTTACTTGCCTCAGGCAGATTTAAGCCTGCCAGCCATTCATCAAAGGGTGGGCGTTGTTCTTCATGTACTGCACGAATTGAAACCATATAAATCTGTCCTACTTCACCTAGACTCTAAAACGACAGTGGCCATAGCGTAATGTTGTTCATCAGAAATCGAAATAAAACTGTGACTGATATCATGTTTTTTACATAGTTCAGCAAATTTACCTGAAAAAACAAGTGTGGGTTGCCCAGAATCTAAACTCACCACTTGCACATCTTGAAAGCTAACTCCGCTACCAATTCCGGTGCCTAAAGCTTTTACCGCTGCTTCTTTGGCGGCAAAACGTTTAGCTAAAAACCGTTCAGGAAATTTGTGAGCGTTAATTAAACGTATGCATTTCTGTTGGAGTTAATACACGCTCTGCTAAACGCTGTGATTTGTCTAATTGGCTGGCAATTCTGGCTATTTCCACTATATCAGTACCCAGCCCCATAATCGCCACAGCGCTTAAGCTCTTGCTTCTTGCATCAATCGGCGCACATCTGTCACAGCCTGATGCAGACCATCAAATGCCGCACGGGCAATAATTGCATGGCCAGCATTGACCTTCAGGCCTTTTGAATGAGCGTACTGAATACCCTCTATCAAGATATCTAACTCTTTTTGCTGCGCTGTTTCGTTGCTAGCTTCTGCGTACTGACCATTGTGAACAGGATCTGGATAAGCCGTGCCTCTGGCATTGCGCAAGATAGCAATGTGATCAATATTCACACCGAGTAAAATTTCCTTCATTTCACATTCCCAATATTGACTGGTTTGTTAGCCGTCCAAGTTTGTTGAAACAACTCTCGACTCTTTAGCGGTTTACGGCCAAGTAACGGCAAGAGTGCCATTCTGGTAAT
>QIJM01000130.1 GCA_003232445.1 Paraglaciecola arctica | reverse complement strand
ATTTGAAGCAAATATCACAAGTCACGGAGAAAGGGCGACATACTGTGGTGATAATGGATGGAGCGAGCTGGCATTCAGATGAGATTGCCAAGGATAGAGTTAATCTGAGTATCATGAAATTGCCGCCTTATTTCCCAGAGTTTAACTCAATAGAACAAGTATGGCGTTGGTTAAGACAGCACTCTTTAGCTAATCAAAATGATTTTCTAGGTTTTGTATATTCCAGCTGTGTATTGGTATTAGATTATGCCTAAGCTTAAGCTTTTGTAGGAAACTGATAATCCTCCAAGGTTTTTCTCAAAGCTAACTTATTGAGTTTGCCTGTAGCTGTGTGTGGTAATTCTTCGACAAACACAACATCGTCTGGTATTGATATCTTGTGTAACTTGTTTCGCAAAAAGTCTAACAACTGTTCGGTTGTTACGCTTGTTCCGGCTTGACGAACTGCTACTAACAACGGACGTTCAGTCCATCTTGGATGATAACGTCCAATAGCAGCTGTCTCGGCTATATCTGGATGACTCATTGCTGCATTTTCAATTTCTATTGAACTTACCCATTCTCCACCCGTTTTAATCACATCTTTGGTGCGGTCGGTAATTTTCATATAACCTTGTGGGTTAATGGTGGCGACATCTCCCGTATCGAACCAGCCAAGCTCATCCACTGGGCATCCCTCTGAACCAGGCTCTTGAGATAAACCATAATAACCACTGGCTACCCAAGGGCCACGGACTTTAAGGGCTCCAAAGGCGACCCCATCCCATGGTAATTCTTGATTATTTCCGTCGACGATACGCATTTCAATACCAAACACGCCCCTGCCTTGTAGACATTGTACATCGATTAACTCTTCTTCAGATAAATCTTCCATGCCTGCTTTTTTGCAGAAAATAGTGCCAAGGGGGCTGGTTTCCGTCATCCCCCAACCCTGGATCACTTCTATATTATGTTGACGTTTAAACCGTTCGATAATGGTTCTTGGGCAAGCAGCACCACCAACACTAACCCGAGCCATACTAGGGATGGTTTTGCCGGTTTTTTCCAAATAATCTAGTAGGCCCAACCAGATGGTAGGTACCCCTGAACTAAAGGTGACTTTTTCGCTTTCAATCAGATTTTGTAGCGATTCACCATCGCCCATTTTAGGCCCAGGCATCACCATTTTGGAGCCTGCAATCAATGCGGCATAAGGTGCGCCCCAAGCATTTACATGGAACATAGGCACTATGGGCATAGTGGTTTCTTTATAAGACGCGGCTACTACATCGGGCATACTGCCACCTAATGCATGTAGAAGAGTCGAGCGATGGCTATACACCACACCTTTTGGGTTACCCGTTGTGCCTGATGTATAACACATGGCGCTGGCAGTGTTTTCATCGAATTCAGGCCAATCAAAAGAAGTGGATTGCTTGCTTAACAGTGTTTCGTAACACATCACGTTTGGCAACGTTGTTTCGGGCATATGGGCTTCATCGGTTAAAATGATGTAGCCCTCAACTTTGCTGAGATGATCTTTTAGCGCTTCAAGTAAAGGCACCACTAACAGATCCACAAAGATAAATCTGTCTTCTGCGTGATTAATAATGTAGTTCACTTGTTCAGGGAACAATTTAGGATTGATGGTATGACACACCATGCCACTGCCAGACACCGCATAATAAAGTTCGAGATGGCGATAATCGTTCCAAGCTAAAGTGCCGATACGATCACCAAATTTGGCACCTAGCTCGGCTAGAGCATTGGCTAACTGACGACTACGATTAGCAAAATCTTTATAGGTATGTCGATGTCTTGGGTTATCTGCTGTAACAGAAACAATTTCCGAATTTGGAAAGTTCTTGTCTGCATGTCGTAATATTGAAGAAATCATTAATTGAGAGTTCATCATCAAAGCTTGCATATTTTTTCCTTTAAATTAGCTAGTACCTATAAAAGTACAAAAACGTTTGAACCACAGAGATGTATTTTTTTTATTTGTCTGTCATTTACCAAGCCGTTACACCGCCATCTATGGCTATGGTTTGTCCTGTCATATACGAATTACCCGGAGACAAAATCAGTAACATGGTATTCACCACTTCTTGTGGCTTAGACAAGCGTTTCATCGGTGTACCTCTGGCTAATCGTGCTTGGCTTTCTTTTGAAGCCTGTTCACCCAAAATAGCGGTAGGGCTGTAAAAGGGGCAAATCGCATTGCAGCGCACGCCTTTTCTGGCATATTCCACTGCGGCTGTTCTGGTCAAGCCTACTACTGCATGTTTGGCTGCTGCATATGCGCCACCTTTTGGCGCACCACCTAAACCAGCCAAAGAACTGATATTCAGCACATGACCTTCGCCTTGTTTTAGCATCGCCTCAATTTGGTATTTCATACCAAACAGCACACCATTGACGTTAACGCTAAATTGGCTGTGCATCGTGTCTTCAGTCAATTTATGTAAGGGAGTCATATCGTGGGCAATACCAGCATTGTTGACACCTATGTCCACCCTGTCAAATTTGTCTAATGCGACATCAACCATATTTTTGCAGTCTTGCTCTTTGGAAACGTCACATAACATTGATATTGCGTTATTTTTGTCTGGTAATGAGGCAAATGTCTCATCCAAATTTTGTTGAT
>QIJM01000360.1 GCA_003232445.1 Paraglaciecola arctica | reverse complement strand
ATGAACTCTGGTGTGAAGGTGGCGAACTACAGTTTATCCAGCGGATGATTGTTGAAAGCCGTAAGTATGCATGTCAAATACAATGGTTTAGCAGTTTGGTTTCTAAAAAAGACAATCTAACTCACATTTATAAAAGTTTACGGGACATAGGTGTTACCGATGTTAAAACTGTCGAAATGGCCCAGGGGCAAAAAATCAGCCGTTTTGTGGCATGGCGTTTTTAGTGTGCGGTGGTGCAAAGGAATAGTATGAATGACTTAACCGAAAAACAAAAAATGCTGCAAGGGCTTGAGTATTTCCCCAGCGACAAAGCATTACAGCAAGACAGAGCTAATGCCAAACGCCTTTGCCAGCAATTTAATCAGTCTGACATTGATGATAGAAGGGGCAGTCGCAAAGTTATTAAGGCGTTATTTGGCCACTGTGCAGGCGCTTGGATAGAGCCCAACTTTTATTGTGATTATGGTTACAACATTACTACAGGTAAAAACTTTTATGCCAATCATGGCTTAGTGATCTTAGATGCTGCCCCTGTTACTTTTGGCGATGATGTTATGCTTGCTCCCGGCGTACTGATTTCAACTGCTACTCATCCTTTGGATGCGGTTAAACGTAACAAAGGCATTGAAACAGCCAAAGCCATCAACATCGGTAATAGCGTTTGGATTGGTATGGGCGCCAAAATATTAGAAGGTGTGAATATTGGCGATAACGCTGTTATTGCGGCAGGTGCGGTGGTCAATAAAGATGTTCCCGCTAATACTTTAGTAGCGGGTGTTCCTGCCAAAGTGATTAAACATTTGAATTGAATGGGTAATTCAATATTAAATAATATTGTTCATAGAACTTTTTTCTAGCGAGTGGCTATGACACACTGTTTATAATAAAAACGAATATTTCATATAGTAAAAAATGGAGCTGTTTTATGTCGAGTCGAGCTAGTTGGACAATGCGAGCATTGGACAAGGTTGAAAGGGTAGGAAATAAGTTACCTGATCCCGCGATTATATTTTTGTTTTGCCTGCTTGTGGTTTGGGTATTGTCAGCCATATTGTCAAACTTCACCTTCAGCGCGATAGATCCCAGAACGGCTGAGGCTGTGGTGGTAAACAACCTATTGACTGGCGATTCCTTGGCAGATTTTCTGTCTCGAATGGTCAAAATATTCACTGGTTTTGCGCCATTAGGTGTGGTGTTAGTGGCTATGTTAGGTGTGGGAGTCGCAGAACATTCAGGGTTTATTAGCGCTGGGTTGAAACGTATGCTCGACTCAACGCCAAGGACCTTATTAACGCCAATGGTGGTGTTAGTAGCCATTGTTAGTCATACCGCGACAGACGCAGGGTATGTGTTGGTTATTCCACTTGCAGGCGTGATCTTTTATGCGATGGGTAGACACCCTCTGGCCGGTATTGCCGCAGCTTTCGCGGGTGTCAGTGGCGGGTTTTGTGCTAACTTTATCCCGTCAGCTATCGATCCTTTGCTGCAAAGTTTTACCCAAAGTGCGGCGCAAATTATCGACCCTGACATCCAAATAAACCCGCTTAATAACTGGTTTTTTAATTCTGCATCAACTTTATTAGTCGTTAGTATTGGCTGGTATTTAACCGATAAAGTCATTGAGCCCCGCCTAAAAGATGTGGAAGTGGATGGTGATCCAGCTGACATTCCAAAGTTCGACGAATTGAACGCAAAACAAACTAAGGCATTGAAGTATGCTTCCTTGTCAATGTTAGGAGGACTTATTGCTTTAGTCGCCGTTTTATACCCTGACTCTTCGCCATTTAGGGCACCTACTGGCGAGTTAACCTCTTTTACTGCACCTATTATGCAATCTATTGTGCCAATAATCTTTTTGCTGTTTTTGTTACCGGGTGTGGTGTTTGGTTTTATGTCGGGCACTTTTAAGTCAACTAAAGATATGATCGATACCATGACTAAAGCCATGCAGGGCATGAGTTACTACATCGTGATGGCCTTTTTCTGTTCGTTATTTATTGATGCATTTGGTAAGTCAAACTTAGGAGCATTGTTGGCTATAGAAGGGGCTGAGGTATTAAAAACAATGGCATTGCCCAGTATGGTGACAATAGTGGGCATTATCTTTTTGACCGCCTTTGTGAATCTGTTTGTGGGTTCATCTTCTGCTAAGTGGGCCTTGTTGGGACCTATCTTTGTGCCCATGCTGATGCAGTTAAATATCTCGCCAGACTTGACCCAAGCGGCCTATCGGGTGGGGGATTCGTCTTCGAATATTATTACGCCCTTGATGCCATATTTTCCATTAGTCGTGGTGTATTGCCAACGTTATGTTAAGTCTACAGGTATAGGCACTCTACTATCATTAATGTTGCCCTATTCAATTTGTCTTTTGCTACTTTGGTCTATGTTTTTGCTCGCTTACTGGGGGCTGGGCATGCCTCTTGGCATCCAATCAAGTTATGTCTATCCTGCAGGATAAACGAATGAGACCCCATGAGCTTAGTCCGCTAAGTGATTGGGGCGAATGAGTGCAGCCAACAAACAGGCAGTTTCAAGGATGACGGGTATATATTGGGCTACCTTCCTAAGAGGTAGCCTTTTTTCTAAACTTTTACATAATCTCAGCTCTCTTGTACTTCTGCTTTAAGCACTGTTGGCTTGCCTATTCTAATGGATGGTTTGCTTGAAAAATAAGCATGCAAACTAATAAATGCAATTAAAACTTGTTGTTGAATTTAGCAAGTGTTAAAAAGTCAATCCAAGTTTGGAAATAATAAAAATCAAAACGTATTAAAATCGTTACACTTTGTAGCGGTCATAGAAATATCAGTTGCAAAGGATCACTTTAAGTTGTGATCCAATGCCAAATTTAAGTTTATTTTAGAAGAGTCAAATCATGTTACGTGACAGCATTAACAACATTAATATTTCCTCAGAAAAAGTATTAGTGACCCCCCAAGCGTTAAAATCTGAATTACCTGTGAGCGATTTAGCTTTACAAGTTGTTCAATCATCAAGGCAAGTTATCAGTGATATTTTACATCGTAAAGATCACCGATTTTTGCTGATATGTGGGCCTTGCTCCATACATGACATTGAAGCGGCAAAAGAATATGCAATTAAGCTCAAAGAGTTACACGAAAGCTGCAAAGACACCCTTTACATTGTGATGCGAGTGTATTTTGAAAAACCTCGCACCACAGTGGGTTGGAAAGGGTTAATCAATGACCCGTACATTAACGGTACCTTTGATATTGAGACAGGTTTACGCAAAGCACGAGAATTACTGATTTGGTTGGCAGAATTAGAATTGCCTGTCGCCACTGAAGCCCTTGACCCAATTAGTCCGCAATATTTAGCGGAATTATTTAGCTGGTCTGCAATAGGTGCGCGTACGTCTGAATCACAAACCCATAGAGAAATGGCCAGTGGTTTGTCTATGCCAGTGGGCTTTAAAAATGGTACAGATGGCAGTTTGGGTATAGCCATCAATGCACTGCAATCAGCAGCCTCTGGTCATAGTTTTATGGGAATTAATGGTGAAGGGCAAGTCAGCGTGATCACCACTCAGGGTAATTCTGATGGACATATTATTTTACGTGGTGGTAAACAGCCTAATTATGACTCTGTTTGTGTCGCAGACTGTGAAGTTGAATTGGACAAAGTGAATTTGAGTGCGGGCTTAGTGATTGACTGCAGTCACGCCAATTCTAGCAAAGACTTTCGTAGACAGCCTTTGGTGGCGAAAAATGTAGTGAACCAAATACTTGAAGGCAATCAATCGGTTATTGGTATCATGTTAGAAAGTCATTTGAATTATGGTAACCAAAGTAGCTTAGGTAAAACTCTTGCTGATTTAGAATATGGCGTATCCATCACGGATGGTTGTATCAATTGGCAAACTACAGAAGATTTAGTCAATCATATGCGAGATAAGTTGATAACCGTATTACCTATGCGGTTAAATAAGTTTATTGACGCTGACAACTAGGAAAAGTTATGCCCGAATTACCCGATGAACTTAGTGAACTGAGACAACAAATCGATGGAATTGATAGCCAGTTAGTTAAGTTGTTGGCGCAGCGGGCAAAAATTACCGCTACAGTAGGTAAGTATAAGAGTCAGGTGGGCTTACCCATCTATGTGCCTGAGCGTGAAGCTGAATTGATTGCCAAAAGATGCGCTGAAGCTGAGCAGCAAAATGTTTCCCCTGTTTTAGTTGAAGACTTGTTACGCAGGATCATGCGTGAGTCTTACCACACTCAAAATGTTGAATATTTATGCACTAACCCACAGATCCAAAAAATCGTGGTGGTAGGTGGGGCTGGTGCCTTAGGCAGCATTTTTGTTGATATGTTTAAACGCAGCGGATATCCAGTTCAGCTGCTTGAACAAAACGACTGGCCGAATGCAGATTCTATCCTTGGTGATGCCGGCCTAGTGTTAGTCGCAGTGCCCATCAAGTTAACGGAAAGCATAATATCTAAACTGACACATTTACCTTTAGACTGTGTGTTAGTTGATATAACCAGTACGAAACAAAAACCACTGGCTGCCATGATGGCCGCGCATAAAGGGCCTGTGTTGGGACTACATCCTATGTTTGGTCCAGATGTGTCTAGCTTGGTTAAACAGGTAGTTGTGGTATGTCACGGACGCAAAGGCGAGCAATACGAATGGCTATTGCAGCAAATCCGTATTTGGGGAGGAATATTACAGCAGACCACAGCTAAAGAGCATGATGATGCCATGGTGTTTATTCAGGTCATGAGGCATTTTTGTAGTTTTGTGTTTGGTTCACATTTGGCCGGCGAAAACCCGGATCTACAGCAATTAATATCACTAAGTTCGCCTATTTATCGTTTGGAATTAGCGATGGTAGGTCGATTATTTGCTCAAGACCCAGCATTATATGCCGATATCATTTTTGATAATAAGGACAGCGTTGCCTTATTAACTGAATTTAGTGTGAAATTTAATCAAGCATTGGCGCTGGTGGAAAGTAATAACAAAGATGAGTTTATAAAGCAGTTTTTTAAAATTGGCTCTTGGTTTGGTGATTATTCCAAGCAATGTTTGGTCAACAGTAGAAAACTTTTACTTAAGGC
>QIJM01000429.1 GCA_003232445.1 Paraglaciecola arctica | reverse complement strand
TCATAAGTTTTCTCATGAATACTGTGAGTACGATGTTTTTCTGGCTTAGACGGCACACCTAATACTTTTTCCAATGGCGCAACAAACTGGTCAAGAAAGTTGTAATTAATACCTACTGATTTTGACACGATCTTCCGCACTTCGATGTTGACTATGGTGTAAAACACTAATGGCCTTTGACCATTATCTTGAAAACTTTCAGATATTTTTCGAACTACGTCTTCGGCTTGTTCTGCGGTTTCGACGAAGGGAACAGTGATGTGTTTGAACTCAATCGTAAACAGGGAGAGCAATGCGTGGCCAAACACCTCTGCGGTAATGGCCGTTCCATCTGAAATATAATAGGCAGTTCTCAAAACATTTCCTTAACATTGGTGTAATTTAATTACGAAAAATAATTAAATTTTACTTTCATGATAACAACACTCTAAAATCCCCTTAACAGCTGTTAAAGGGTTATAAGAATATCGTTTTTTATTCTGTTTTTAACAGTCTTATTTAAAGCGATTGCTCTAAACTAACACGATACTAAAGTAACCAAACCACCATTTTGGAGAAAGTAAGAATGCAAGAACATGTTTTGTGGTACCAGCAACTGGGTATGGGAGATGTTGGTGTGGTTGGCGGCAAAAATGCGTCTTTGGGCGAGATGATTTCAAATTTGGCCAATGCAGGGGTGCAAGTGCCTGGAGGATTTGCGACCACTGCTTATGCATTTAACTTGTTTCTTGAACAAAGTGGCTTAGAAGCCCGTATTCATGTTTTGTTAGATAGCCTAGATGTCGAAGACATTGCTGCACTAGGTAAAGTCGGCGAAACCATTCGTAATTGGATTATCGAAACGCCTTTTTTACCCGATCTAGAAAGTGCCATACGCACTGCATTTAAAACCTTACAAGGTGAGGCCGGAGATGAAGCTTCGTTTGCGGTTCGCTCTTCAGCAACAGCAGAAGACATGCCAGATGCTTCTTTTGCTGGTCAACAAGAAACCTTTTTAAACGTTAAAGGTTACGACGCAGTCATGGTCGCAATCAAACACGTATTTGCTTCACTGTTTAACGACAGAGCTATTTCTTATCGAGTGCATCAGGGTTACGACCATAAAGGCGTGGCTTTATCTGCAGGTGTTCAACGTATGGTGCGCAGCGATTGCGCAGCGTCAGGCGTGATGTTTTCTATTGATACCGAGTCAGGTTTTGAAGACGTGGTATTTGTGACCTCTTCTTATGGTTTAGGTGAAATGGTAGTGCAGGGTGCGGTTAACCCAGACGAGTTTTATATACATAAGCCAACTTTGGCAAAAGGTTTTCCGGCTGTAGTGCGTAGAAATTTGGGCAGTAAACTCACCAAGATGATTTATTCGGATGACCTAGAGCACGGCAAACAAGTTGATATTGTCGATATTGATGCCGCACACAGTCGTCAATTTTCATTAACTGATGACGAAGTAATGGAATTAGCTAAACAGGCCGTCATTATTGAAAAACATTACAAACGGCCAATGGATATTGAATGGGCCAAAGATGGCATAGATGGCAAACTTTACATAGTGCAAGCCCGTCCCGAGACTGTGCGTAGCCGTGAAGATATGCAAGTCATTGAGCGCTTTATGCTAAAAGGCAAAGCCAAGATTGTGTGTGAAGGACGATCGATTGGCCACAAAATAGGTGCTGGTGTCGCTAAAGTGCTCAAAGGCGTGGAAGAAATGAACAAAATTCAAGCGGGAGATGTGTTAGTCACCGATATGACCGATCCTGATTGGGAGCCTATCATGAAAAAAGCTTCGGCGATTGTAACCAACCGCGGTGGTCGAACATGTCATGCGGCTATTATCGCCAGAGAACTAGGTATTCCTGCGGTAGTGGGTTGTGGCAATGCCACTGCTTCAATTGAAAATGGTGACAAAATCACTGTGTCTTGTGCAGAAGGTGATACGGGGTTTATCTACGGTGATGTACTGGACTTTGATGTTGTGACATCACGGGTTGACTCAATGCCAGACATCCCACTCAAAGTGATGATGAATGTGGGTAACCCAGATAGAGCCTTTGATTTTGCTCGTTTACCTCATTCTGGCGTAGGTTTGGCGCGACTTGAGTTTATTATCAACCGCATGATTGGTGTTCACCCCAAAGCGTTACTTGATTTTGATAATCAACCGCAAGAATTAAAAGACGAAATCAACGACATGATAGCGGGCTATGCTTCGCCCGTGGAGTTCTATATCGAAAAGTTGGTTGAAGGTATCTCAACCATAGCCTCGGCATTTTCGCCTGAAAAAGTCATAGTGCGGATGTCTGACTTTAAATCCAATGAATACTTTAACTTAGTCGGCGGTTATCAATACGAACCTGATGAAGAAAACCCAATGCTCGGTTTCCGTGGTGCCAGTCGTTATATTTCAGAAGACTTTCGTGAATGTTTTGCCTTGGAATGTGAAGCGATAAAACGGGTACGTAATAAAATGGACTTAACCAATGTTGAGATCATGATCCCCTTTATCCGTACTCTTGAAGAAGGCGCAAAAGTATTGGAGTTACTTGCTGAAGAAGGATTAGTGCAAGGCGAAAATGGCCTGCGCGTGATTATGATGTGTGAACTACCTTCAAACGCACTTTTGGCCGACCAATTCCTAGATATGTTTG
>QIJM01000243.1 GCA_003232445.1 Paraglaciecola arctica | reverse complement strand
AAAATCAACAATTCTTGTAAACTTCCATTCGATAAATCCATTTTGAGTAACCCCGTTACAAGTCGCCCTTGTTTGACTATTCTGCCTGCTACCAAAGCGAAATCAGTATCAAGGCGCAACATGACTGGGCCACCAATATAACGTTCTAAATCCATCCACTGCCATTTTTTAAACGGAAATGTACTGTGACCAAGTTGCGCTGAGTAACTGTCGGCATCTCTTCTTACTATTGCAAAAGCTTTATTGTTGTCAAAAATAAGGTCGCTTTCATTCGGATAACCTTTTTTATGTTTATCCAAACTTAGCGCAAAAGGTTGATGTAGGTGAAAGCTTCTTCTGGGATTGCCTGAATACAAGTGGATTGCGTTTTGTTTTCTATTGTAAGCAAAACCATAAGCCTGATTTTTATGCCATCTTACTCGCCATAACCACCATCCTCTATCGGCAAATTCTTTGGCAGCGGACCAACTATGCCCCGTTTGTGATACCCAAGTTAAGTTACGTGTGCCTATCGTTTGGTTATTGATGGACGTTTGCCGAGCATAGGCTATTAGCAGAATGTTGCCATCTGGGGTAAGTGTTATCTTCGGATCTCTCAAATCTGTTTTTGGAATGGCTATTCGACTTGAGTGTAACATTTTGCCTTGCATATCTAAGGTCAGAATGCGGATTGTGCCGTCTGCGCTGACGTGATTTTCCGCTTCTCTGTAACAGCAAAATAATTGTTGATTAAACGCACATAAATCTACAAATGCATTGTGAACTGCTTTATTTCCAATCTTTTTTAACCAATTTACGTGCATTTTTTAAACTTTTTTATCTAATTTAAGCCATTGAAACTCAAGTGAAAACCAAATGCAAAGGTGGCAAAGATTTGCCGTTTATCAGGAAAATGGCAAATTTATGTTAAAGGGAATTTCAAATAGGTCGATACAATTTTCGAGAGAGCCAGTAGTAATGATTTTTTAAATACAAAATCGTTACTCTATTAGTGTTATTTAACCAGCTGAGTAATTATTACAATTATTCGGTCGCCAGCATCGTCTGGACTGAGAGTGTAGGAGAAAAACCATGGGTTTATTCGTAAATACCAATGTTTCATCGTTGAACGCACAACGTAATTTGTTCGATTCAGCGCAAAATCTAAGTACATCTTTTGAACGTTTGTCTTCAGGCTTCCGTATTAACCGTGCGGCTGATGATGCTGCTGGTTTGCAGATCACCGACAGATTAACCACTCAAGTACAAGGCCTTAACCAAGCAGCACGTAACGCCAATGATGCGATTTCATTGACGCAAACAGCTGAAGGCGCGTTAGGCGAAGTGACCAGGTCACTTCAACGTATCCGTACGCTTGCAGTACAATCACAAAATGGGATCAACTCATCTGCTGACCGCACCGCGTTGCAGAAAGAAGTGACCGCACTTAAAAATGAAATCAGCCGTATTGCGTCTGATTCACAATTCGCCAACTTAGATATTTTGAATGGTGATTTTTCATCTAGATTTTTAATAGGTGCGAATGGCGGTCAGACTATTTCTGTTAACTTGGAGAGAACAAGTGGTTATGGTGCATCTGGTTTAGGCGTCGGGGCGACTTCTGTTGAGACTGTTGCTGAAGCATCTGCTGCACTTACTGCTGTTACAGAAGCCATATCTGCGGTGGGTGGTGTACGTGCCGATTTAGGTGCTTTGCAAAACCGTTTCCAATCGACTATCCGTAATCTAACAAACATTTCTGAAAATGTTGCTGGTGCAAGAAGCCGGATCAGAGACACTGATTTTGCCTCTGAAACAGCTGAGTTAACTCGTAATCAGATTATTCAGCAGGCGAGTTTGACTGTATTAAGTCAGGCTAACCAGCGTCCACAGGCGGCTCTATCTTTACTAGGTTAATCTTTGCTGGGCAAGTCGTTTATTCAGACTAACCTTCGATTGGCCTAGGTTTCGAAACCCTTCTTCTGTTAGGGGCTTAGAAGCCAGGGGGTAGTGCACTGGGTTGATAAGAACCGAGCAGTTGAGAGTTTCGCTCACTCTCTCGTAATAAAGAGCGCTCAGCCGGAGAATTTCTCCGGCTTTTTTCGTTGTTTAAACTATTGAAATGTATAGCTTTAAAAAACTAGTCTGTTTTTCTCCTAAAGAATTTTTCATCAAAGCACGATACATGAACATAGACGTTACGCATCTAATAAAAATATAAGCGAACGCCTCTGTAGAAGCTGAATAAAAATAAAAGCACAGCTCTACAACCACCAAGACAACTAATAATAATAATAGTCGGGTGGTGTTTACAAAAAATCGTTAGGAGATTAAAAATGAGCTTATTCGTCAACACGAATGTGTCGTCGTTGAATGCAACTCGCCAGTTGTTTACGTCGAACAATAATTTAAATACCGCGTTTGAACGCCTGTCATCTGGTTTTCGCATAAATAGTGCGAAGGACGATGCCGCAGGCCTACAAATATCCAACCGTCTTACCACCCAAATCCTAGGTTTAGATATGGCTGTTAGAAATGCTAACGATGGTATTTCTTTGTCGCAAACCATTGAAGGCGCACTCGCCGAAACTACATCCGCTTTACAAAGAATACGCGTTTTGGCTGTACAGTCTCAAAATGGTATTAACTCGTCTTCAGACAGGGTCGCACTGCAAAAAGAAGTGAC
>QIJM01000659.1 GCA_003232445.1 Paraglaciecola arctica | reverse complement strand
GTGATTGAGCCTCGTTACCAAGAATTATTTGAACTGGTGCACGATGAGGTTCGCGCCAGTGGATTAGAAGAACAAATTGCCGCTGGCATAGTATTAACCGGCGGCACGGCAAAAATGGAAGGAGCGGTTGAATTTGCAGAAGAAATTTTTCAAATGCCGGTTCGTGTAGGAAAGCCTTTAGGAATGAAAGGTTTGTCCGAATATGTCGAAGATGCAAAATTTGCTACAGCTGCAGGTCTACTGCAATACGGAAAAGAGCATGTCATAAGTCAGCTTGCCACAAAAACTAAGGCAAGCGACGGAGTATGGCAACGAATTCAAAGTTGGTTTAAAGGTGAGTTTTAAGAGTTGATCCTTAAACACCTACTTTTAAACGATAAAAAATGGGCAGCCGGCAAGGAAGAATTTCTGACTGCTTTTATGTATAAACCGGAGAGTGAAAATGTTTGAATTAATGGATAGTCATAGCGAAGAAGCGATAATTAAAGTTATCGGCGTTGGCGGTGGTGGTGGTAATGCGGTCGAGCACATGGTGGCACAAAATATTGAAGGGGTAGAGTTTATCGCCATCAATACTGATGCCCAGGTGTTACGCAGTTCTGCGGCAAACGTCACGCTACAAATTGGTTCAGGTGTGACCAAAGGTTTAGGCGCAGGCGCTAATCCTAATATTGGCCGCCAGGCAGCTGAAGAAGATAGAGAAACCATACGTCAGAGCCTTGAAGGTGCTGATATGGTATTTATTACTGCCGGTATGGGCGGCGGTACAGGCACAGGTGCTGCGCCAGAAGTGGCTAAAGTAGCCAAAGAATTAGGCATCTTGACCGTAGCTGTTGTAACTAAACCTTTCCCGTTTGAAGGCAAAAAACGTACAGATTTTGCTGATCAAGGTATTGAAGAGTTATCTAAATACGTTGATTCATTGATCACCATCCCGAATGAAAAATTACTTAAAGTGATGGGTAAAGGTACACCTTTATTACAAGCTTTCAGCGCGGCCAACGACATTTTAAGCGGTGCGGTACAAGGTATTGCTGAGTTAATTACTCGTCCTGGTTTGATTAACGTGGATTTCGCTGATGTAAGAACCGTTATGTCTGAAATGGGTACCGCAATGATGGGACATGGCAGCGCAACGGGTGAAGATAGAGCAGAAGAAGCTTCAGAAAGCGCGATTGCTTGTCCGCTATTAGAAGATATCGATTTGTCTGGTGCTAGAGGCATTTTGGTCAACATTACTGCTGGCCCTGACTTCTCCATTGATGAGTTTGAAACTGTGGGTAACGCGGTTAAAGCCTTTGCATCTGAAAACGCCACTGTAGTAGTGGGTACCGTTATCGATATGGACATGAGCGACGAGTTGCGCGTTACAGTTGTGGCAACGGGTATTGGCGCTGAAAGGAAACCAGATATTTCTTTGGTGTCAAATAGAGTAAACAAAGTCATTGCTGACAATAATGAATTCAAATTACAGATTAATGGTTCACACGTTGGGTCAAGCACTAATGTGCAGCTCGAACCTGCAAAAACGGCTGTGACCGAAGAAAAAGTTGAGCAAGGAAATGATTTGGAATATTTAGATATTCCGGCATTTTTGCGTAAGCAGGCAGACTAGATATTAAAGTGAATTATTGAGTAAAAAATCTGTCTTATTCGGTGGCTAGTGAGCTAGTGTAGGTCACAGCGTCAAATATGACAGTATTTTGACAAGGCTAAATGTATTTAGTAATATACGAGCCGCTTTTTATTCCATTAAGCTATTAAGCTAAAAGGTTATGATTAAACAACGTACCATCAAACAATCTGTACAAGAGACTGGGATTGGTCTGCATAAAGGTGACAAGGTCACTATGACTCTCCGGCCAGCGCCAGCGAATACGGGTATCGTATTTCGCCGCGTTGATCTTGAGCCTTATGCTGATATCCCCGCTCGTGCAGATGCTGTAGGCGATACTATGCTGTGTACATGCATCAGTAACGCTGACGGTGTGAAAATTTCTACAGTTGAACATCTAGCCTCAGCTTTGGCTGGGTTAGGTATAGACAACATTATTGTAGAAGTTGACAGTGATGAGCTGCCTATCATGGATGGTAGCGCGAGTCCGTTTATCTTTTTGCTGCAATCAGCTGGCATTGAAGAAATCAATGCGCCAAAAAAGTTTATAAAAGTTAATAAAGCTATTAGAGTCGAAGACGGTGATAAATGGGCCGAGCTTCGGCCTTATGATGGCTTCAGAGTTGACTTTAGGATTGATTTTGAACACCCTGTTATCAGTCAAACTCGTCAACATATGGTGCTAGACTTTGATTCTTCTTCTTATGTAGATGAAGTGAGTCGTGCTCGTACATTTGGTTTTATGAAAGATCTTGAATACATGAATTCACACAATTTAGCATTGGGTGGAAGCATGGAAAACGCTGTGGCATTAGACGAATATCGTGTCCTTAATCCTGAAGGGTTGCGCTACGCTGATGAGTTTTTAAAACACAAAATACTCGATGCTATCGGTGACTTATATCTAGGTGGTCACAGTATTATTGGTGAGTTAGTGGCTTACAAAACAGGTCATGGATTGAACAACAAATTGCTTAATGCATTATTACAAAATGAAGAATGTTGGGAATTTGTTGGTTATGACACGCCTGAAGAAATGCCTATCCGATTTGCATCAGCATTATTGACAAACTAAGCCTTT
>QIJM01000526.1 GCA_003232445.1 Paraglaciecola arctica | reverse complement strand
TGGGGTTGCGGCATACTCAGATAATTTGGGGGAATATGACTCCTACGTTCCTAGGTTGTGTGCACTCTTGGAAGATGGCGCAGATCATCGAAAAGTTTTTGAGTATCTGTGGGTTATTGAAACTGACTCGATGGGGTTGAATGGTGATCGTCAGTCAACAGAAGAATTTGCTTCTCGGCTATGCAGCCTGGTCGCCAAATTGTAGCCGTCCACTTTAACCTTTAACCTATTTAACCTAATAGGGACAGGCACGATTTAAGAAGGTTAACCAAGTGCTAGCCTTTTTTATTTTTAGCCGGACATTTGTAAGCGCCCAGTAAACCGCACTCTAGACAAGCCCTATGAATAAAAAGACACTGGTTTTTTATTCATAGGGCATCGTTATGACGATACGCACGAAAGCACAATGGATGGCATTATTTGAATCACATCTACAATCACAACTAAGCTCGGCAGAGTTTTGTCGTCGCAATAAACTGTGTTCCCGATACTTCTCTAAACGTAAACGAGAGCTGGGCTTTATCGCTCAACCCATACCCGCTTTTACATCGGTGGTATTAAAACACGAGCTAACACCACAACCTAGTACATGGCAATTAACTCACGGTCAATCAACACTAACTTTTTCCATGCAACCCGATGTCACATTAATCAGTGGGTTGCTTAAAGCACTACAATGATCGAATTTGCCAATGTACCCATCTATCTGCACCGTGACTATGTTGATTTCAGAAAGCAGATCAACGGGCTATCGATGATTATCACCGAACAGATGTGCCTGGATATTTTTAGCCAGTCACTGTTTGTATTTTGCAATAAACGCCGTGACAAGCTCAAAGTATTGTATTGGGACCAAACCGGTTTTTGTCTGTGGCATAAACGTTTGGAACAAGATAAGTTTAAGTGGCCACGTAAAAACGACCGAGCTATTATTGGCTGGGATAAAGAGCAGTTTGAGTGGCTATTAAGGGGGTTTGATGTCACTCATATCAGACCGCATAAAGTCTTAAAATACAGTCAAATATAGGGTTATTTTGATGGTTAAAGCCAAGCGTTAATAGTATAATTATAGGCATGAAAAGTGCTTTAAAACGTGAACCGGAAAACGCTCAACTTAGAGACATTATTAAGAAAAAAGACGCACAAATCCAACAACAAAATACCCAAATAAAAAACCTTCAAGCTGCTCTGATTGAACTGCGTAAACACCGCTTTGGTGCTCGTAGTGAAAAGAATCCACAACAAGATAGTCTGTTTAACGAAGCCGAAGTGCTTAATGCCTCTAAACCTAGCAAGGCTAAAAACAAAATCCACCATAAAGCAGCCCGTCAGCCTTTGCCTGCAAATCTGGAACGGGTAGAACAAATTCATGATGCTGCTGATCAACGCTGCCCCAACGATGGCACACCACTAAGGCACATCGGTGAGCAAGTCTCAGAACAGTTGCTCTATGTTCCTGCCACTTTTAAAGTCATTCGGCATCGCTGTTACAAGTACGCTTGTCCACAGTGCCAACAATATGTAGTCACTGCCAGTAAACCAGTTGACCCCATTCCCAAGTCTATAGCCACGCCCGAGTTATTGTCTTATTTATCTGTCAGTAAATATGCAGATGGCTTACCATTGTATCGCATGGTACAAATGTTTAAGCGTTTGGATATCAATATTAACCGTACCAGCATGGCTTTTTGGATGGTACGTTGTGGTCAGTTGGTACAGTCATTAATTAACCTGATGACAGAGCAGTTACATACCCATGGCTGTATCCACATGGACGAAACCACGGTCCAGGTATTAAACGAGCCAGGTAAAAAACCATCCAGCAAAAGTTATATGTGGATACAGCGTAGTAGTACTGGCTCAATGCCTATCGTGTTATTCCATTACAGCCCCAGTCGCAGTGCCAACATACCCAAAGCCTTACTCGGTGATTATTCTGGTGCATTGGTGTGTGATGGTTATGAAGCCTATGAAAGCGTATGCCAGCAAAACCACATCACCCGGTTAGGTTGCTGGGCACATGCACGGCGTAAGTTTGTCCAGCTACTGGATGTTGGCGAACACCCCATAGCCCGATCAATGCTTGAGTTGATAACTCAGCTATACAGCATCGAAAAACAAGCCAAAGATGACCAGCCCAAAGATCGACAACTATTACGTGAACAACACAGCATCCCGATACTGAAACAAATCCGTGAACTGTTGGATAACACTTTGCACACGACCACACCCACGGGTGCAATGGGGCAGGCTTTGGGCTACCTGGATAGACAATGGTGCAGGTTGATCGGTTATACACAAAATGGAGTTTATCCGATAGACAATAATCCGGCAGAAAATGCGATACGACCGTTTGTTATTGGCCGTAAGAACTGGTTGTTTAGTCAATCACAGCAAGGCGCTAAAGCCTCGGCCAACCTGTATAGTTTGGTGGAAACGGCCAAGGCCAACAATCTGAATCCAGAAAAATACCTAACCAAGGTTTATCAACAACTACCACAAGCTACTACAGTAGAAGACATCGAAGCGTTACTGCCTTGGAATATCCAGCTCGAATAAAATACGTCATAAGCGTTGAATAAAAACAAGAGTGCGGTTTACTGGGCGCTTACTTTTAATCAGCCAAAATTGTCATAAGCGATGATTTTGGCTTTTTTAATGCAAACGTTATGATGGTTATTTTTATGATGCTGTTTGGTAAAG